>JAXKVY010000002.1:0-300000 GCA_036172455.1 Candidatus Izemoplasma sp. | reverse complement strand
CTTTTCAATGGATGGCGACTTAGCAAAATTACCTGAGATAGTCGCATTGGCTGAAAAATATGATGCATTAACTTATGTTGATGATGCACATGGGAGTGGTGTTTTAGGTGAAAATGGTCGGGGAACTGTAGATCATTTTGACTTACATGGACGTGTTGACTTTATTATTGGTACCTTATCAAAAGCGATTGGGGTCGTTGGTGGTTATGTAGCAAGTAAGAAAGAGACGAAAACATGGTTAAGCCATCGGGCAAGACCGCTATTGTTTTCAACAGCGTTACCTCCTGCCGCAACCGCAGCTGCACTAGAAAGTGTCTCAATGCTTATGGAAAGTGATGAATTTACTACAAAATTATGGGATAACGCACGCTACTTCAAAGATAAATTATCAACACTTGGGTTTGATACTGGTCATAGTGAAACACCTATCACACCTGTTATCATCGGTGATGAAGCTAAGACTATGGCATTTAGTAAAGCGTTATTAGATGCTGGTGTTTATGTATCAGGCATAGTCTTTCCAACAGTTCCTAAAGGAACAGGGCGGCTACGTTGTATGATCAGTGCGGCACATACAGTAGCCAACTTAGATTTTGCAGTTAAACAATTTGAAAAAGTTGGAAAAGAACTAGGAATAATATAAAATAATCTAAAACAAAGATGTTAGTAACCCATTATGACAACAAGGTTACTGACATTTTTTTTGTTTTACCCCTAATTATAAGGTATAATAAATAAAAGGAGATGGGATGATGAAACGATTTCTAACTATTATATTTATCTTCATAACGGCATTAACTTTAAGTTCCTGTTCAAGTGCTGATGAAGCTAATTATCTTCCGGATGATTATTATAATGCTGATGATGAAGGAGCTCAAGAAACACCAGACTATGATCAAGGAGATGTTGATTTATCTAATGGCGGCGAAATCTTACAGGCCGATACGCCTACTCTACCAAATCGGAAAATAATTTATGAAGCAGACATAAGTCTTTTAACAGAAGATTTAATGACGAGTTATGAGACTGTAACTTCAACATTGACAGACTACACCGCATATATTGAAGCGGAAAATATCACAGACAAACAAGTCGATGTTGTAATCCGCGTATTATCAATTGAGTTCGATGACTTAGTAAATGATTTGAAAACAAGTGGTGAGCTATTAAGTTATCAAAAAAACCAGTGAAGATATTACAAATGCTTATTCAACATTTGAAGCTAGAAAAGAAGCGTTAGAAACACAACATGATCGTTTAGTCGCACTCATGGCACAAGCGACAGACTTAGATGATATTTTAACACTAGAAGCACAGCTAGTTGATATTGAAGCTGAGTTGAATGATATTGGCCAAACCTTAGCAACATATGATTCCCTTGTAGATTACTCAACGATCAACTTAAGTATTGATTATATTTATAACTTAGCGTCTTTATTACCAAAATCTGAGCGACCAGACATCAATGTAGTTAATTCAACGACAGATACTATCGTTCTAGATATTTATAATCAAAATGAACGAGATACAACACTTTATTTAAATGTCATTGATAACGGTGAAATCATTCAACAATATGAACGCGATGCGTTAGGTGAAAGTACAGAACGTTTTGTTATTGGTGATTTGGCCAGTGGGACTGAGTACCGTTTAGAAGTGAGTGCGTTAGAAATAGAGAGTGTTAGGTCAGAAGAACACATTATTATTGAAGAAACATTACCAACATTTGGATCCCGTGTTCGTAATACATTTAATGCCTCATTAGACAGTATGATTACCCTAGGAAAGGGATTAATCTTAGTCGCAACCGCGCTGTTACCTTATGCAGTTATTGGCGGAGTTGTCTTTATCCCTCTCTATATATTTGTGATTAAACCCCATCGTATAAAAACAAAAGCCATACGAGAAGACATAAGACAAAAAGTTAAAGACCAGCGCGAACAACATAAAAATAACCAAAAATAGATAAAAAGGCATTCAATTGCCTTTTTTTATTGTAATTATTATGTATAATGAAAGTAAGGGTGTGATACATATGAGTTATTTAGGAAACTGGTTACAAGTTTTGAATCAGATTGATGATGATAGCACATATAAAGCAGCGTGGGGTAGAGCAATTATAGAATGTGTTAAGGAAGAAAGTTATGAGATACAAAACAATCTCGTTGTTTTGTATGAATATGATATTGTAAAAAAAATGATGAAATACTACTGGAATTTACACATGTATTTTAGGTTGAATCATTTTGTACCCAAAAAAATCACACGCCGCGTAGATGCGGTTAAAGAAAAGTATTATGATAATAGACAAAAGAGCGATATGGTTTGGTATGATAAAGTAGATTCCTATTTAAAACAATATCCACATGATTATGAACAATTAATTAAGCAGTTTATGACGATTTCTAATAAAGGATTTGCTTATCAATTTTTACGTGTGAAACGACATAAAGTTGACTTGTATCAATTAGATACAAGGCGTAAAGTTATTATTTTTGAACGGAATCAAATAGAGATTATTAAACGATATATAGAAACCCTTCTCAACACCATCCATTATCGTTGGGTATCAGTACTTGAAAAACACAATAAAGTACCTAACATTGTAAAAAAATGTGAAGCTTCTATGCATGATAAACTTTATAATTGGAATTTAAATAAAGAGCGTAACACATTACTTAGATACTATCATTTAGAAGGCGCCAAAGACTTCTTCACAGGAGAAATGATGCAAGTTTCTGAAATACATACATTATCAGTGTTGCCCTATCGGTTTTTATATGATTGTCCTTTATGGAATATTGTGCTAACAACGAAGAAACAAGCCAAACAATATGAAAATAAAAAGCCAAGTCGCAAAATTATAGATAAACTAAAAGAACGTAATCTAAAATTATTTGATTTACTTAAGGATACACGACTACAAGCTAAAATTGAATTAGAGGATGTTATCACATTTGATTTGCTTGAACGGTATTATAATGATTTAGTAGGTGAATATTATGATCTATAACAAACTTGTTCGTGATAAAATACCACAGATTATTCGTAAAGATCATCGTGAATGTGAATCTGAAATCTTATCACTTGATGCTTATAAAGAAGCTTTAAAAGATAAACTGATTGAAGAAACTCAAGAGCTAAAAGAAGCAACTAATCATGATGAAATGATTGAAGAACTCGCCGATATTTATGAGGTGCTTGAAACAATCCTTATGCAAGAAGCCATCGATAAACGAATGGTAGATAAAAAGCGCATTCAAAAAAACATTGATAAAGGTGCTTTCGAAGATAGAATATTATTAAAAGAAGTAAAATAGGGATGCAATCCCTATTTTTCATAAGTTATTCATATTTACCCTAGCATCATTCCGTATAATATAGATATAAGAAGATGATGAGGTGGGAGTATGGTAGTTGTTTATGGAATTGGTATTTTACTTTTGCTAATCAGTATTATTCCATTATATTTGTATTTAATAGAATACAAACCTGAATCTGAAGAAGACGCAAGAAAGTATAGAAACAATCGTAAAAAGGATGTTGAAAATACGTTATCAATCACAACATTGAATGTTGGTTTTTGCGGACGTGACCGCACACAAGAATTTTATACTGATGGTGGACATACTGCTGGTGCAAGGACGCGAGAAGAGCGCTTTGACAATCTCATATCAATCACCTCAATCTTAAAAGATATCGATTCAGATATTTTCTGTTTACAAGAAATAGATAGCCACGGCACACGAACATCTGACATTAATCAAATTGAACATATGGCGTCAGAGTTGAATTCGCATAATATCTTCTTTGCTTATAATTATGTCGCTAAGTGGGTACAACTACCATTGATGCATCCGATGGGAAATGTTAATAGTGGGTTGGCATTATTGAGTAAATATAAAATCGATGATTCTAAACGTATTCAATTACAAACCGAAGTAAAGTTAACAAGGCGCTTATTACATCCTAAAGAGGCGATGTTAGTTAATCGTATTAAAGGACTATCTCATGACCTTATCATTATTAATGTCCATTTAATGCCTTACACACAAAATGATCATTTAAGACGACAACAATTACAATCCATTTTGGACTATGCAGATGAGATATATGATTCACTTAAAAACTACGTTATTATTGCTGGGGATTTCTATTATGATCTCAATTCTGATACAGATTCAGATGGTAATGACTTCAATACAGCAATTATTCCTGAGGGATTCTCACTTCATTATGATGAGACAAGACCCTCTAAAAGAAGTATGACACAACCATATATTAGAGGAGTAAGTGAAGAATTTACTACAGATGGGTTTATCGTCTCAAAAAATCTTTACAATGTGACTATAAAAACACATGATTATGAATTTAAACATTCCAATCATCAACCAGTAACCTTATACTGCAAAGTCAAAAAATAATTCACTATACGTGAATTATTTTTTTGTTCACATATACCCTTAAATTTGATATAATTTAGTTTGTAGAAACTAGGGGGAAAAGATGAAAACAACAATATTTTTCGATTTAGATGGTACACTATTGCCAATGGATTTTAATCAGTTCATGAAAAAGTATTTTGCTGGATTAGCAAAACACTTTTATGATTTAATGGACCCAACAACACTTCAGAAAGCCGTTATGGGTGGAACTGAGGCAATGGTAAAAGATCACTCTGAAAGAACAAATGAAGACGTTTTTATGACTTATTTTAGGCAGTTTATTGATGGTGACATAGGGCCATATCAAGAGCGATTTAATACCTTTTATGTGTCTGAACAGTTTAAAGCGGTGAAAGAAGCAACAACACAAAGTGCTGTTATGCAAGAGGCAATAAATATATTAAAAGATAAAGGGTATGAGATTGTTATAGCGACGAATCCCTTATTTCCTATGCAAGCAAATTTAGAGCGAATTGAATGGGCCGGGTTGAACAAAGATGATTTTACATTAATTACCTCATTAGAAGGCAATACTAAATGCAAACCTAGTCCACTTTTTTACCAAGAACTATTAGATACTTTATCACTTGAAGCAAGTGATGTACTTATGGTTGGTAATGATTATGTAGAAGACTTAGCCGCTAGTGAGTGTGGGATTGAGACCTATATTGTAAAAGGATGCACATTAAATGATGATATTAAACAATATCAGGCAGACTTTGACACATCGGATAAAGACTTTTTAACCTATGTCAAAGCTTTACCGAAGATTACACAATAATATTAAGCTAAAAGTGAGTATCTCAATGCTTGCTTTTAACGTAATCTTAGTGAAAAATTAGATTATGGTTTTAAACAGTTGTTTCACCAAAACAGTGCTGGTATAATAGAGAATAGGTGATAGATAATGAGAGCATATACAAAAAAAGCAAATGAGATTTTAAAAACACTTGATGTGAACCCAGAACAAGGGTTGTCTGATGCACAAGTTATACACAATAAAGAGCAGTATGGAGAAAATTCACTAATCGAAGAACAATCAGAAAGTTTACTTCATATGATTATTGGAGAGTTGACGAACTTTTTAAATTTACTCTTAATTGCCGCGGCGATTGTTAGTATTATAGCAGGGGGTCATTTAACCGATGGACTCTTTATAATCGCCATTGTTATTTTAAATACAGGATTAAGTGTTTTTCAAGAAAGAAAAGCGAATAACGCTGTTGAAGCACTCAAAAATATGAGTGCCCCAAAAGCAAAAGTATTACGAAATGGCCAAGTACAAGAAGTCGCCTCTACTGAGTTAACAGTAGGCGATATCATCATGGTTGAAGCAGGAGATTATATGCCCGCCGATATAAGATTTATTGAAACAACAAACTTAAAAGTGGATGAGAGTGCCTTAACAGGCGAAAGTGTTCCTGTTAATAAAGATAGCGAGTTTGTTGGTAATGATGATGCTGGTATTGGCGATCGTGAAAATATGGGATATATGAGTACAATTGTTACCTATGGTCGCGCAACCGGTATTATTACATCAATTGGAATGGAAACTGAAATTGGTAAAATAGCTACCCTGTTAAATGAAGTAAAGGATGAAATGACGCCTTTACAGAAGAAAATTGACCGTCTTGGAAAACTACTTGGGACTGTTTCAATCATTGTGGTTGTGATTATTTTCTTACTCGGAATCATTTATAACGCGATTGGCTTTAGCGAGTTTGAAATTTTAGATCTCTTCATGGTAAGTGTCAGCTTAGCTGTTGCTGCTATACCAGAAGGGCTCCCAACAGTCATAACGGTTGTATTAAGTTTAGGTATGCGTAAGATGGCGAAAAAGAATGCCATTGTAAAAGAACTTAATGCTGTAGAAACACTTGGGAGTACCACAGTTATTTCGAGTGATAAAACGGGTACACTTACGCAAAATAAAATGGTCGTTACACGTGTATTTGATAATGAAAATATGTATGAAGTAACAGGAAATGGATATGAATTTGAAGGAGAGATCAACGGCGAGAGTGAAGCCTTAGATAAACTCATTGAAATTGGTGGATTATGTAACGATGCCAAAATTGAAGAAGATAACTTAATAGGGGATCCCACGGAGTTGGCATTAGTTACCTTGTTAGGAAAAAGCGGACACAAACCAAAAGATTTAAGACAACAACACAAACGGTTAGATGAGTATCCATTTGATAGTGATCGTAAACGCATGTCGACATTACATCAAGTTGATGATAAACAAATGTTATATACCAAAGGTGCCCCAGATGAGTTGCTAGATGTATGTACACACTATTATCATAAAGGTGACATAAAGCCAATCGATGATAAATTTAAAGAGGTCGTTAAACTTGCAAATCAAGGGATGGCACGTAATGCTTTACGCGTTCTTGGATTTGCCTACAAAGAAGTAGAGACTTATGATGATCTAAAAGATGAAGAGAACAATCTTATTTTTGTTGGATTAGTCGGGATCATTGATCCACCTCGTGAAGAAGTGAAAGATGCGATAGCTGTTTGTCACAAAGCCGGTATTCGTGTCGTTATGATCACAGGTGATCATAAAATTACGGCTAGTGCAATTGGGATTGAACTTGGTATCATAGAAGATGAAAATCATGCTATAGATGGTACAGAAATTAATAATTTAAGTGATGAAGCACTAGTTGAAAAAGTAAAAGACACGAATGTCTTTGCACGTGTATCACCACATCATAAAGTACGGATTGTAAAAGCACTACAAGAAGCAGGTGAAATTTCAAGTATGACAGGTGATGGTGTTAATGATGCACCAGCTTTGAAACAAGCCAATATCGGTGTTGCCATGGGAATTACTGGAACGGATGTATCTAAAGAAGCATCAGATATGGTTCTTATGGATGATAATTTTACAACCATTGTTGATGCTGTCAAAGAAGGACGCATCATTTATACCAATATACGTAAATTTGTTGGGTACTTAGTCAGTTGTAATGTGGGAGAAGTTTTACTGATCTTAGTCGCAATGTTACTTGGGTGGGGAAGCCCATTAATGCCGATTCAAATTTTATGGATTAATTTAGTTACTGACTCATTTCCAGCCTTTGCCTTAGGGTTAGAAAAAGAAGAGCCTGGTGTTATGGAGCGTGATCCTATTGATCCGAATGCATCTATCGTTGATAAGATTATGGGTGTAGCGATTGGATTCCAAGCTGTTTTCTTAACGATTGCCGTATTAATCTCATATTATATTGGGCATAATATTATTGGTGGATCTGATTACATGGGTCAAACCTTTGCCTTTATCACAATTATTACAGGAGAACTATTCCGTGCTTATTCAGCACGAAGCGAAAGCGTATCAATTTTCCGTATGAACCCATTTGATAATAAATATGTTAACTATTCAGCCCTATTTGGATTTGGGTTATTGTTAATAGTTATTTTTATCCCTGGTATCAATGACTTATTCAATACAGATGTTGGATTATCGTGGCAACAATTCTTAACAGCCTTTAGTTTAGGATTCTTACCACTATTTGGTGGCGAAATTGCGAAGGTATTTAAAACTTCATAGTGAACGATTAAACGACAACTTTTGTTGTCGTTTTTTTGATATAAAAAAACACCTTCTAAGAAGGTGTTTAGTAACTAAATACGAGTGAATCATAAGCATTTAATGTAACGGATTTAAAGTAATCAATTTTGCCTGTATTAATTAAAATATCATCAACGTTTTTATCCCACTTAAAAGATACAGATGATTCTCCTAAATTGACAGCCACTAACAAGCGTTTATCTTCATAGTGACGTTCAAATAAGAAGAGGTTATCATAGGTGGTGTCACGTGGAATGAAGGCGCCATACACTATGGTGTTACCGTAAGATTTGCCATGACGTAAATTGATTAAGTGTTGATAATGGTAAAAAACACTATCTTTATTTTTAAGATTATCATCTACATTAATAAACAAGTAATTACTGTTAGGACGTAACCAAGGTGTCCCAGTAGAGAAACCACCGTTATTTGATTTATTCCATTGCATTGGTGTTCTTGCGTTATCACGACCGTTTAAGTATACTTGAGACATAAAATCATGTTGTGACATGACTTGGCGTTCTACGACATACTCATGATAACGATTATGAATCTCAATATCATTATAGTCATCTATATGTTGGTATTTAACATTCGTCATACCAATTTCTTCTCCTTGATAGATGAATGGGATACCTTTCATCAAATGTAATACTGTTACGAACGCTTTAGTGCATTTATCGTTATAAATACCATCATTGCCCCATCGTGAGTTTACACGACCCAAGTCGTGATTATTAAAAAATAAACTATTCCAAGCGTTATCAGGTAAGGATGTTTGCCATTTATAAAGCACCTCTTTTAAGGCTTTACGATCAAGTGGGGTTGTCTTGAACTTGTTAAACGCCTTATCCCAATTCAATGTAATATGTTCAAACTGAAATATGGTTGATAGTTCATGCCGTTTCGGGTCAGTATATAATAAGGCATCGTCAATCGATGCACTCCATGTTTCACCAACTGTAAATGCATTGTACTGTTCAAAGGTTTTTTTAGTTAATTTTTGTAATCGTGAATGGAGCTTAGGACCATTGCTGGTAATCCCTTTATCAACCTCTTTACCTATGAGTTCAATCACATCTAAGCGAAAGCCTTTAATTCCTTTTTCTAGCCACCAATTAATCATCTTATAAATATCTTTACGCATGGCTTTATTGTCCCAATTTAAATCAGGTTGCTCTTCTGTGAATAAGTGGAAATAATGTTGATCAGTTGTTTCATCATATGTCCAAGCACTACCGCCAAATACACTGTCCATGTCTGTAGGGTGATCTCGCCAAATATAATAATCTCGGTACTGACTATTTTTAGCCTTTTTGGCATCTAAAAACCATGGGTGTTGATCAGAAGTATGATTAATCACTAAATCCATAATAATATCAATATCATGCTTTTTGGCTTCTTTAATCAATCGTTTCATATCTTCTAGTGATCCAAAGACAGGATCAATCTTTTGATAATGTGAAATATCATAGCCATTGTCCTTCATTGGTGATTTGTAAACCGGTGATAACCATAGGATATCAACTCCTAAAAAACATAAATATTCTAGTTTCTCAATAATTCCATCAAGATCACCAATGCCATTTCCAGTTGTATCGTTAAAACTCTTAGGGTATATTTGATATACTACTTTATTGTGCCACCATTGCTTTTCCATAATAACCTCCCAGTCACCAGTGTAAACCCTTTCATTACTATTATATATTAGCAGAGAGGTAAAGTAAATAATAAATCCTTTGTACCATCCACTGAAAGAAAAAAAGTAGAACGCTTTATAAACACGTTCTACTTTTGATTCATTTATTTATTCTTTAATAGCTACTTTTAAGCGATTGCTAATTGGGGTTCCTACTAATACACACGCGGCTATTTCAAGTAACGAGTTAACAATAAGGATTGTTACAAAGAAACCGAAGATAGAACCACCGATGAAGTAATTAGAGACAAACTCAATTGCACCTAAAGTTGAGTCTCTTGTAATCCCTTCAGCAATACCGTATACATCTAAGTACCAATAGTTAACACCCGCAATGTATAATAGAGTTACCACAAGTACTGAATGTAGAATGGTCATTACGGCAAAGTATAACCCATCCGCAAGATACTGTTGTTTGAATCGCTTTTGAAAGAAATGAAGGACATCAATTGCGAAGAATCCAACTAAAAAGCGTGGCAAGATACTCACTAATGGATTCGTAAACACAGGATCTAATGGTGCACTTGGGCGTGTTAATGCTACTAAAAATGATGTAAAGCCAAAGACAAATCCCAAGAATCCTCCAACGTAGCGCCCACCAAAATAGGCTCCAATGAAGACAGGGATATGAATGATGGTGAGTCCAACCATTGGCGTTATTTGAATAAAGCCAAGTTGTGGTACAGCACCGAGTACAATAATAATTGCTGTTAAAACAGCTGTTAAAGTAATTTCTTTAACGCGTAAGTTTTGCATAATCTTCTCCTTTTTAGGCCACTTAGGGTCCCATAAGTTATTTTGAAAACACTCTTATTATATCACATTATTAAGGGTATTCAACTAAAAAGGTATGAAACTGTATGTTTCATACCTTAATGTTTTTTAATTATTCTTTTTCTCCAAATACAGCTTCCCAATCTGCTTTAAAACTTGCTAATCCTTTGTCTGTTAAAGGATGTGTAATTGATTTTTTAAGCGTATCATATGGGACAGTTGCAATATGTGCACCGACTAAAGCACTTTCTTGAAGTTGTTTTGGGTTTCTGATTGAGGCACTAATGATCTGTGTGTCAAATCCGTAAATATCAAAAATGTTTCTAATGTCTCTTACAACTTCGATACCGTCATGTAATGTATCAGTAAGTCGTCCAACAAACGGTGACACATATGTAGCACCAGCAGTAGCAGCCATTAAGGCTTGATTGGCACTGAACACCAATGTTACATTCGTTTTAATACCTAAATCTGTCAACATTCTCGTTGCTTTTAACCCTTGTTCTGTGAGCGGTACTTTAACAACCATGTTTGGATGAATCTTAGAAATTTTCTTTCCTTCTTCAACCATACCTTCGGCATCATCACTAATCACTTCACCGCTAATTGGTCCATCGACAATTGATGTAATTTCTTTAATCACTTCATTAAAGTCTCGCCCCTCTTTAGCAATTAAAGTTGGGTTTGTTGTGACACCTGCGATAATTCCTAAATCTGCTAATTCTTTAATGTGTTCTACATTTGCTGAATCAATAAATAGTTTCATAATTCCTCCTCTTTTTCTTCGTTACTATCTTCAGATTGTGTTTCAGGAAACACGATT
Source organism: Candidatus Izemoplasma sp. (assembly GCA_036172455.1). Classification (NCBI taxonomy): domain Bacteria; kingdom Bacillati; phylum Mycoplasmatota; class Mollicutes; order Candidatus Izemoplasmatales; family Candidatus Izemoplasmataceae; genus Candidatus Izemoplasma; species Candidatus Izemoplasma sp. The sequence goes on along the minus strand of JAXKVY010000002.1, from coordinate 288,676 downwards.
GGTTCTAAATCAGTTTGCATACCTGTTGTACGAGATGGGAATAAGATACCGTCTAAATGATCAATTTCGTGTTGTATTACAACACCGACATACCCACTGACACGAAATTCAATTTGTCTAACAGAGTCTGTCTCAGGTAAATATTGATGGGCACGTACGCGTATTTTCTTATGTCTAGGGACAATCCCTTCAACTTCGCGATCTATGCTCAAACATCCTTCACCACCAGGTAAGAACGTTTTTTTGACAGAATGGCTAATGATTTTTGGGTTAATCAACATCATTTTATATAGTTTCTCACCTGTTTCATCTGTTGTAAAAATACAGGTCATTCGCTTTGAAATATTGATTTGTGGTGCCGCTAAACCAACACCGGGGCGTAACCCATACTTTTCGGCAGTTTCTGGGTTTTGCGAGTTCTCCAGATATGCCATCATATCTTTTAGGGTTTCTCTAGTTTCTGTATCGAGAGGCAGTTCAACCTCTTTTGTGCGTTTTTCTAAAGTTGGATGACCTTCTCGAATTATATCTTTCATTAATATCATGTTTTCACCTACTTACATATAATAGTATACCAAAATATCGTCTAAGAATATATTAAAATGGTGTAATTTTTCAAACTATTTGATGTTTTAATATTAAAAACGCTTTCAATATGGTTTATTGGTTTACTCTTTGTCAAAAAACATATATAATAAAGTTGATTTTAAGGAGGAATAATAATGAGCAAGATTCGAAAGATCGGAATTATTACAGGTGGTGGAGATTGTTCTGGATTAAATGCCGTTATCAATGGTATTACCAAAACAGCTGTCAATAAGTATGGTGTAGAAGTTGTAGGTTTCACAAGAGGATACAGCGGACTATATAAAAATGATTACAGACCACTTGGTTTACGTAGTGTTTCAGGCATTATGCATGAAGGGGGAACCATTCTTAAATCATCTAACAAAGATAATTTATTTGATTATCCTGTGATGAAAGAAGATGGTACTGTTGAATATAAAGATGTCTCAGATCAGGCAATTAAAAACTTGAAATATCTTGGTGTCGACGCATTAATTGTTATGGGTGGTGACGGAACATTAACAAGTGCTCGTGACTTTTATCGCAAAGGCTTGCCAGTAGTTGGTGTACCAAAAACAATTGATAATGACTTACCAGCCACAGATGTCACATTTGGGTATAATACATCATTAGAAACAATTACAGATGCATTAGATAAAATCCATACAACAGCGTATTCACATGACCGTATTATGGTTGTTGAAGTTATGGGGCGCCATACTGGATGGTTAGCACTTGAAGGTGGATTAGCTGGTAGTGCAGATGTTATTTTGATTCCAGAGATTCCGTATGATATTGAAAAAATCGTTGAAAAAGTTAGACAACGCGATGCATTTGGACGCAATTTCTCAATTATCGTTATTAGTGAAGGAGCGAAACCAAAAGGTGGTGATGTCACAGTCAGAGAGCATGTTGAAGATAGTGCTGACTCAGTGCGTTTAGGTGGTGTTGGTAAAATACTTACCGATCAGCTACAAGAACTAATCCCTGAACATGAAGTACGTTATACAAACTTAGCATATATTCAACGTGGGGGGATTACATCACAATTTGATAGAGCATTAGGATTATTATTTGGTGTTAACGCTGTAGACTTACTGATGAACGGTGGCGCAGGGCGCATGGTTCAATTACGTGGTCGTAAAATTGAATCTATCCCACTAGAAGACGTCGTAGGTGGCGGAGAAATGGGAGAAACGTCGACAGGTGGTGGAAAACAAGTTGATCCAGATGGTCAATATGTTCAAGCTGCAAAAGCAATTGGCATCACATTCGGTGAATAATGTATCAATATCCCATTGATTACGAACAATTTAGCACTGTACAAATTATTGAAATTGTAACTTTTTTAAACCTTATTGAACAAGCGAATGAAGGTAAGTTTGATAGGGCCGAATTACTAGATAAATACACTACATATAAAAATATTATTCGTTCAAAATCTATGGAAAAACAGATTGATAAAGCCTTTAAGAAAGTATCAGGTTATTCTGTTTATCAAACCATTAAAAATATACAATAACCCTGCTTTGCAGGGTTATTTTTGGAAAGGATGTTTGTATGCGAATCGATAAAGTATTATCAAATTTACAGTATGGAAGTCGGAAAGAAATTAAACAATATATCAAAGACGGAGAAGTGACTATCAATGGAGAGGTAGTTACATCTCCTAAAGAACATGTTAATCCAGAAAAAGATACCATCACGTTTTTTGGTGAAACGATATTTTATCAGTCATCAATCATCCTTATGATGAATAAGCCAATGCACACTGTGTGCGCGAATCATGATCAACAATACCCGACCGTTTTTACAGAGTTAGATGAAAAATATAAGCGCCTTGACTTGAATAGTGTTGGCCGGTTAGACTTAGATACAACAGGTTTATTATTACTCACTAATGATGGGCAGTTACTCCATCAAATTATCTCACCTAAACAAGACATCTATAAAGTCTATGAGGCTACGATTGATAGACCATTTGATGATGTAAGTGTTTTGGCTAGTAAGTACACTTTATATGATCAACGTGACCGGCCATACACACCCAACAATGTTCGTGTGAAGCCAATATCTTCACATGTAGTAGAAATTGCTATTCATGAAGGTAAACATCACCAAATTAAAGATATGGTTGCCTATTTTGATCGTAACGTTACTGCCTTAAAGCGTACCCAAATTGGACGCTTACGATTAGATAAAAACTTATCTCCTGGTGAGGTTAGACCCTTGACAAAAGAAGAGCGCAAATCGTTATTTAATTAACGATTTGCGCTTAATTTTTGGATGATTGTGATTAGTTCTTTGGTGACATAAACTATATCATCTTTAGTTGTCTCGTTGCCCATAGAAAACCTAACAGCGCCTCTTAAGTAGGCGTCATCAACACCTATGTCTAATAATACATGACTAGGTGTAATCGATTCACTATCACATGCACTGCCCGTAGAAGCATAAATATTTGCTTGATTAAGGTAAAAAGTGATGTCATTATTATCCAAATCTTTGAAGGCTAGGTTTAAATGACCAGGTAATCGATTAGGTCCAACCTTAGGTCCATTTAAAATGTAGTCAATCCCGGCATCATCAAGTTGCTGTAAAAATTGATGGCTTAGTTGATCGAGATATTGGCGGTAATGAATGATATCTTCCATACCTACTTCAAGAGCTTCTGCAAGGCCAACGATATACGGAATATTTTCTGTGCCACTACGTAATCCATTTTCTTGTTGGCCCCCATGGATTAAGTTTTCTATTTCAATACCTGATTTTTTATAGAGGATTCCAACACCTTTTGGGGCATGAAACTTATGGCCTGAGATACTGGCTAAATCGACATTCGATTGATGCAAATTTAAAGGGACATGACATGTTGCTTGGACGGCATCTATATGAAGTAATGTATTATGTTCATGACAGACTTTTTCAATCGTAGAGATGTCTTGAATGGTGCCAATTTCATTGTTCGCATAAATAATACTCACCACAAGAGTCTGTTCAGTTATTGTTGATTTAAGCATATCTAAGTCAATGAAACCTTGTTCATCCACATTGATATAATGGATAGTATACCCTTGATTTTCCAAAAATGCGACAGTGTGCAATGTCGCATGATGTTCTATTTTAGTGGTAATGATCTCTTTTTTATTAGGATATTTATAAGCTAATCCTTTTAATGCCCAGTTTGTCGCTTCTGTCCCACCGCTTGTAAAATGAATTTCATCTTTATCGCAATGAAGTACTCGAGCAATCTTACGTTTTGATTGATTATAGGCTTTTCTAGCAGAAAAGCCTAGTTTATGTATACTAGAGGGATTACCAAATCCTTGTTTAAAATAGGGGATCATTTTTTCCAGTACGCGTGGACTTACTTGGGTAGTAGCGGCATGATCTAAATAGACCTCCATCGTGTCACCTCTCTAATCGAAATGTTAATTGGTCAATATCAGTAAAATCTAAGAAGTTTAAGTCATCTTGATATTGCTCGCCTTCAATGATTGTGCTTGCATCAAAAAGTTCTAACAATTTTTGTGCAAACTCTTTAACAATGTATGATTGATGAATAATACAGGGGTCTTCATCATCAAACAATTCGATACTACGTTTGATTAAAATATCTTCTTTAATTGGAATATTAAGTAATTTGCTATCAAAAATAATTTTGTCATTCTTGGTGATAAGCAACTTTTGATTCATCGTTACCCTCCTTTAAAAAATACGTGAAATATAATAAATAGCAATACCTAAAAACAGTACTGCATTGAGTAGTTTTATCGTATCAAGGTGTTCACGGATGTAATTGCTTGTTGCCATAATACCGCGTCCTTTAATGGCAATAACGGCAATAACAATAAGAGGTAATACAAACATAATGTTATACGCAATTAAAGCAAAGTATCCATAGACTGAATTAACAGTATGAATACCATACAGAATACTAAAATATATTTGGCCAGTACAAAGCAACTCTGTAATACTCAATGTGATGCCAAGAATGAATGTCACAACTAAGACACCAATAACACCTTTTTTACTTTGATTATTCATCATGTCTGTGAAAAATGTGACTAATTTTTTGTTATAGCGTTGAATGAATTTTGGTAATTGATTCTTAATTTTTCCATAATCTTGGTTTTTTGCTCTAAAATAATCATAGAGATTAATCGCAAATAAGAAAATACAAAGGATTGCGACAAACCAATTAACAATCGTTGCGATAAATGCTGCTTGAGCTTGAAAACGACTTAAAACATTTAATAATAAGGTACCAATAAGAAGATAAGATATAAATAGTGCAAAAATATAAACGACACTGACAAGAATTAAGAAACGTTTATTTTCACTAAATCCAAGTAAACTGACAAACAGTAAAAGTAACGCTATTGCGCACGGATTAAATCCATCTAATAACCCCGCGAATAAGACAGTTAAAAACCCTATGAAACCAGTGATTTGAGCATATGCATTCCCCTCTTCAACACTCACGTCTTTTAGAGGTGTATCACTTAGTTCATAGATTTCACCGTTATCAACAGCATCTTGAATATCCGTTAAGCCATCATAATAGGTGTCACCAACAAATATAACGGGGACACCACCTGAATCTCGTTCATAGGTTTCATTAAAAGCAGAAAATACATCTAATGCACGCACCTCAATATATTCTCCATCATCATTTGTATAACTATATTCATCAATGGTATCGTTTAACATAATGTCGTATATTAGGACATTAACACCTTGATTTCTCAATTTTTGGATATAGTCTTGATCTTCTATATACGTACCACCTGGTCCATCAGGAAGCCCTTGTAACTCAGCACATATAAGACAAGTTGTTTCTTTAAAATATACGGCAGTACGGGTTGTTTCAGCTCGTGTAGTAGGTACTGAAATAAGACTGACGATAAGTAGTACGAACACGAACAATAATCGCTTGGTTGCTTTCATATAATGCACTTCTCTCTTGTTGATATTCTGTATACCCTTATTATAAGTCGACATCTACTAGCAAGTCAAATAAAGGTATAAAATAATTTCATAGTCTAAGTTCTTGCATGAAAGTGTGTTTTTCCGTATACTAGTAATAGGTGAGAAAATGAATCAAGAAGTGATGATAAAAGCGTATGACTTAGTTGATGAAATTAAATCATCAGACGCTTATCAAGAGTATATAAAATTAGAAAATGATATCGCAAATAATAAAGATATACAAGAAACTGTTGCCCAGTTTCAAAAAGCAAAATCAGCGTACGAAGAAGCCAAACAATATGGCAAGCATCACCCTGACTTAAAATCACGGCAACGTACCTTAGCAGATGTTAAAAAAAATCTGTATAGTTATTCATCGGTTGCTAGATATAAACAACTTGAGATAAAACTACAAAAACAACTCGATCGTATATCTAAAACGATTGCCAACGCGATATCACTCCATATTCCCCACCCTAATGAGCTAGGGATACTTCAAGTAGAAAAAGGTGAGAACTCATGCTCAAACGAATCAGTTTAATCGTATATTTTAAAACGCCTAAAGTTTTAAGGCGCGTAAGAAAAATTTGTAATGTATCATACTATCATAAAAAAAGACGGTATGCGGTAGTGTATACTGACGAACACAAAATGACTGATGTGATGAATCGTTTAAAGCAATTAAGACATGTTAGAAACGTTGAACCATCACACGTTAATATGGATCGATACGAAATAGAATTGGATGTCAAGTAAAAATACTTGACACCCTTTTATTATAATGGTATAATTTTTCATGGTAAATTAGAAAAAGGAGGATTACGATGGCAGTTAAATTAAGAATGCAACGCTTTGGTGCAAAAAAACGTCCTTTCTATCGATTAGTAGCAGCCGATTCACGTGTTAAACGTGATGGAAGATATTTAGAAATCATTGGTACATATAATCCATTAACAGAACCTGCTACTGTCAAAATTGATGAAGAGAAAGCAAGAAAATGGTTAGATGAAGGTGCACAAATGACTGACACAGTTCGCAACTTATTTTCGGAAGCTGGACTTTTATCAAGAAAATCTAACAAGTAGTGGGTAAAAACATGGCAGTTAATTATGAAAAATTAATTCAAGAATTAGTCAAGCCATTAGTTGTTCACCCAGAAGACCTAATGGTAAAAAAGTTTTCTGAGGAAAATAACATGCTTACCATGCAAGTCATTGTCAATGACGATGACCTAGGAAGAGTAATCGGAAAGAACGGACGAATTGCCAATGCAATACGGACAATCTGTTACGCGAGTGCATCGCGTGAAGGCAAAAAAATAACGATTAACATTGACTCGTTTCAGACCTGATTTTTCAGGTCTTTTTTTGTTTTAATTTCAGTCACTTTGTCATATAATAAATATGGTGAGGGGAAGCGATGAAACTGAAAAATGGATTAGATTTAATTATTAGAACACCTTAGGTTGAAGATGCAAAAGTTGTTTTAGATAATATGAAAAAAGCCAATCTAGAAACAATGTATTTATTACGCGAACCTGAAGAGTTTACGATGACACTTGAACAAGAACAAGTCTTTATTAAATCAAATCAATCCTCAAAGAACCATTATGTTGTGGGCGTGTATGAGTGTGCTCAAGCAATTTCATAATCTTGGGATTGGATCAATGATGATAGAAACTTTACTCAAGGCGGCTATAAAAATGGGTAAAAACAAAATGGAACTTGATGTTCGTATAGATAATTACGCTGAAATTAGATTATATAAACGCTATGGGTTTTACATAGAAGGGACAATAAAAAATGGTTTTTTCATTGATAACCATTATATAGAATTATATCAAATGAGACAAATACTGGAGGCATAATATGGCACAGATATTAGAGGTGAAGAATGTTAAAAAAACATTCCATTTATCACGTAAACAACGTAAAATTGAAAAGACAGATCACAAGAAAAAAGTAGCGGTTAATGCTTTATCATTTACTGCTTATCCCGGTGAAATATATGGATTACTTGGACCCAACGGGGCGGGTAAAACAACCACATTACGGATGATTGCGACATTAATTAAACCGGATGAGGGTGATGTGTTTGTCGGTGGGACTAGCGTATTAAAAACACCAATTGATGTGAGGAAAAAGATTGGTTTTTTAACCAGTGAATTAAAACTTGAAGATCATTTCACCCCCAATTATTTATTTGACTATTTTTCACACCTACATGGTGTAGATGATGATATGATACCAAAACGAAAAGAAACGCTTTTTCAACAATTTGGTATCTCTGATTTTAAAGAGGTGAAGGTGGCTGACTTATCAACTGGTATGAAACAAAAGGCATCGCTTGCGATTAGTTTAGTTCATGACCCAGATTTTATCATATTTGATGAACCAACAAATGGCTTAGATGTTTTGACTGCGAAAAGTGTCACAGATTACCTCATTAAATTACGCAATGAAGGGAAAACAGTCATTATCTCAACTCACATATTAAGTGTTGTTGAAAAGATATGTGATCGTGTGGGTATTATTATAGATGGTAAAATGCAACTTTCTGATTCGTATGATAATTTAGTGAATCAAGGATATGAAGATTTAGAAACATTGTTTTTTGAGTTATTAGAAGCAGGTGAGACACATGCATAGTTGGCTAATTGTCTTTAAAAAAGAGTTTTATCGTGTATTTAGTGATCGTCGATTAATTTTTACTGCGATTATATTGCCGGGGTTAGCTATTTATGTAATGTATTCAATTATGGGTAGTGCTATTAACGGAGAAGTAGACGATATTACATCACATGAAATTATTGTCTATCATGATAATATGCCTGACAGTTACAAAACACATTTAACATCATTAAATAGGGACTTTGCTTTTCATGACGGTGAGTCACTATCACAAGACACAATTAAAGAAATGTTAAGTCAGAACGAGATGGATATTTATCTATCATTCCCAGAAAATTTTACCCAAGATCTTATTGATTATGATGATCCTAACTATACTATTCCAAGTGTAAACATCATTTATAACTCTGGTGAAAAATATAGTTCAAACAGTTATAGTGTTATCGCTAATGCCCTTAACAGCTATACGAATGAGATACTATATGGTCGTTTTGGTGATGGTATTGTAGCATTTCATTCAAGCATCACTGATACAGTCGATGAATCGCGTGCAACTGGGCAAATATTTGCCTCAATTCTACCAATGATTATTGTGATGTTTCTCTTTAGCGGTGCGATGAGTATTGGTCCTGACAGTATTGCTGGTGAGAAAGAACGTGGAACTGTCGCAACGTTATTAGTTACCCCAATCAAACGTAGTCAAATTGCTATTGGTAAAGTCATAAGTTTAACAGTCGTCTCTTTATTTAGCGCAATGAGTTCGTTTGTTGGCATTTTATTGAGTTTACCGAAGCTAATGAATATGGATAATCTTGGGGGGAATGTCAATATATATGGATTACAGGACTATTTGATGATTCTGCTTGTATTATTAATGACTGTCTTCTTTATTGTTGGTATCGTCAGTTTAGTAAGCACGTATGCAAAAACGATAAAAGAAGCAGGAATGTTAATTTTACCATTTTATTTTATTAGTATTATTGTTGGTGTATCAAGTATGTTTAATGGTGAAGCAGCAACTGATTTATGGGCCTATATTATCCCTATTTATAACACTATTAATTTACTCATCGCCATTTTAACTTTCGATGTAATAATGATGCATCTCATCGTGATGGTGATATCAAATACGATTTATGTCGTTATATTAATTTATTTTATGACACAAATGTTTCAATCAGAAAAAATCATGTTCCAAAGCTAGGTGATACAATGTTTTATACAATTGGTAAGTTGGTTAATACACATGGACTCAAAGGTACAGTGAAAATTAAACCATTCACAGACTTTTTAGAAGAACGTTTTGATGTTGGTTCACGGATCTTTATTGAACATAAAGGAGAGAAATTTCCTGTTATAATTACTTCATACCGTTTAACAAAAGGACTTGTTTATGTAACCTTTGAACAGTTTGATGATATCAATGACATCGCAAAATATAAAGGAAGTACGCTTTATGTTCATGAAGATGATTTGCATACTTTGAAAGAGGATGAATTTTATGTACGCGATTTAGTGGGTATAAAGGTATTTACAGATACATTGATTGGTGAAGTAGTGGATGTATATACCCATACTAATGATGATATATTAGTAGTGAAACGGTCTAATGCGAAAAATGCCTTGATTCCATTTCGGGATGCCTTTATAAAAGATGTGGATTTAGAAGCACGACAAATAGTGATTAAAGAAATTGAGGGATTACTATGAGAATTGATGTGTTAACATTATTTCCTGATATGTTTGAAGGTGTTCTCAATAATAGCATTATCAAACGGGCAATTGAACAAGATTTAGTCACTATTAATTTAATTGATTTCCGTAAATTTAGTACGGACAAGCACCATAAAGTAGATGATACCCCCTATGGCGGTGGGGCAGGTATGGTCTTACAGGTTGAACCTGTTCACGCAGCTTTACAATCGATTAAAGGATACAAACACGCCTTAAAAATCATCATGACACCCCAAGGGGTAAAGTACACTCAGAAAAAAGCATATACTTTAAGTGAAGAAGACCATCTCATTATTTTATGTGGCCATTATGAAGGGTTTGATGAACGTATCAGACAGTTCTTCGATCTCGAACTCTCAATTGGAGACTATGTTCTTACTGGTGGAGAGATTGCGGCAATGACAATCATTGATAGTGTTGTCAGGTTACTCGATGGTGCAATTGGACAAGCCGCATCACATGAAGAAGATTCCTTTAGTGAAAACTTACTTGAATATCCCCAATATACACGACCTAGAGAATATAAAGGAATGACCGTACCTGATGTGCTGTTAAGTGGCCATCATGAGAATATTAAGGCTTGGCGCAAGGAACAAGCTATTAAACGGACAAAAGAAAGACGTCCTGATTTGTATAAGATTTTCAATGAACAAACAGGTGAATAAAACTGTTGCATTCAGAGAAACGTTGTGCTATAATAATTAACGCTGTTTAATCTATCGTTAAGTGTTTGCTCCGCTTGGGAAATTCCTTATGAGCAAATGTAAAAAAGTAAGGAGTTGAAACCATGTCACAGCAATTGTTAGAAGCAATAACAAATGAGTTTAAGAAACCTGAGGTACCGACATTCAGACCTGGTGATACTGTTCAAGTATCTGTAAGAATTAAAGAGGGTGACCGTGAAAGAATCCAGATTTTTGAAGGATTAGTCATTAAAAAACGCGGCGGCGGTATTAATGAAACATTTACAGTACGTAAAGTTTCATTCGGTGTTGGAATTGAGCGGACATTCCCAGTACACTCACCACTTGTCGCAGACATTAAAGTCTTACGTCGTGGGAAAGTGCGTCGCGCGAAATTACATTACATCAGAGGACGTTCTACAAAACAATCTCGTATTAAAGAACGTAGATAACATTAAAAAACCATCGAAGGATGGTTTTTTTATTACATATGTGTAATGTGCACAAAAAAATGAAAACTTTTCATTTTTGTGCCCTTTCTACTTGAAAACATTTTCACTTGTGATATAATTTAGTATGATAGAAAGAAGGTGCTAAAGTATGAGTAAAGCAACAATTTATGATGTAGCTGGTGCTGCTCGTGTGAGTTTAGCAACAGTATCTCGTGCTATTAATAATCCAGAAAAAGTAAAACCAGAAACACGCGAACGCGTGTTAAAAGTAATTGAAGAGTTAGGCTATAAACCTAATGCATTCGCAAAAGGACTCGCTAGTCGCAAAAGTACAACAGTCGCTGTCGTTGTACCAGATATGTCTCGTGCAAGTATTGCCGAGATGATGAATGGAATTGCCGATATTGCCCGAGTTTATAAGTATTCTATCTTGCTCTATATCTTAGAAAGTGAAGAAGCGAGTGAGGAAGATATTTTAAGAGAGATTATAGCGGCACAAGTGGATGGTATTTTATATCTTAATGATGAAATTACTGAGGCACAGTATGCTTTCTTAAAAACGATAAAAAATACATATCAAATTCCAGTTGTATTAACCAATACCTTCTATCCAGAGGATAATGAAATACCATCGGTATCGATTGATTATGAACGTGCTGGATATGAAATTACGAAAAAGTTAATTGATGAAGGTAGAAAAAATATTTATATGGTATCAACAGTGAGAAAGTATATGGTAAATGATCTCAAAGAAGCGGGATATTTACGCGCTGTAAATGAAGCGAATTTACCATCAAAAGTGATGCGCACAAGTGGTCGTATTTCAATTAATACTGAACACTTTAACGAATATTTTAAAGATAATAAAGTTGATGGTGTTGTGGCTGTACGTGATTCGATTGCGATTTCATTTATGAATGTCGCATTTGCGAATGAAGTAAACGTACCAAATGATATTGGTGTTGTTGGTTTCCAAAACACGAAATATGCTCGATTATCTCGACCACAATTAAGTTGTGTCGATGTCCCTATTTATGACTTAGGGGCTGTTGGAATGCGCCTGTTAACAAAATTAATGAACAAAGAAGAAGTAGATGAGCGAGTGGTTAAGTTACCACACTCTATTGTATTAAGAAAAACAACAAAATAATGCAATGATTAAGCATGCATATCAGACTTATTGGATAGAGAATCAGTGGTTGGTGGAAACTGAGAATAAGTGATATGGTTACACTTAGGAGCATTTATGTGCAAAGCATAAACGGTGAATCCGTTATCTTCATTGAGTGCTAAGACAAATGTCTTAGAATTAAGGTGGTACCGCGGAAATATTGTCCGTCCTTTTATGAAGGACGGACTTTTTATATGAAAAAGGAGGAAATAGAAATGACATTATTAGAAGAATTAAAGTGGCGTGGCTTAATATATGATGTAACTGATGAAGCAATTGAATCTGTGTTAGAAAATGAAAAAGTAACCTTTTATGTGGGGGCTGATCCAACTGCGGATAGTTTACACGTCGGACATCTTATTAGCTACTTAGTATCAAAACGATTACAAGACAGAGGACATAACCCAATCTTAGTCATTGGTGGAGGAACAGGGTTAATTGGTGACCCAAGTGGGAAGAGTAATGAACGTAATTTGCTAACGTTAGAAGAGACTTTAAGTAACGCAGAAGCCATTACTAAACAAGTACTTAATATCTTGCCAGATGCACACGTGGTCAATAACTATGATTGGATCAAGAAATTTGATATTATTCGTTTTTTAAGAGATATAGGAAAACATTTTAATATCACCCATATGATCCAAAAGGACAGTGTGAAATCACGTTTAGAAAATGGAATTAGTTTTACAGAGTTTACGTACCAAATTATTCAATCCTTAGATTTCATGCATCTATATAAAGAAGAAAACTGTACATTACAAATTGGTGGCCAAGACCAATGGGGTAATATTACTGCGGGTCTTGAGTTGATTCGTAAGACACAAGGGCATGAAGCCAAGGCTTATGGACTGACATGGCCACTCTTAACTAAGGCGGATGGGACTAAATTTGGTAAAACGGCAGGTGGGGCTGTATGGCTTGATCCTAAACGTACAACACCTTACGAATTCTACCAATATTGGATTAATGCAAGTGATGATGATGCGATTTCATTATTGAAAAAATTCACCTTTAAAACGGTTGAAGAAACACAAACAATTATTGAAGAATTTAAAGCGGCACCACACAGACGCTTAGCCCAAAAAACAATTGCAGAAGAACTAACTACATTAGTACATGGTCAAGAAGCATACGAGTCTGCTGTAAGAATTTCTAATGCATTATTCAAAGGTGATATTAAATCATTAAACGTTTCTGAGATATCAGAAGGGTTTAAAGACGTGCCAAGTATTACATTAGAAGAAGATACTTCACTTATTGATACCTTAATAGCTGCTGGCTTAGCAAAGAGTAGACGTGAGTCGCGCGAGTTTATTAAAAATAATGCCATCAGTGTGAATGGAGATAAAGTGAAAGATCTTGAGTTCATTATTAAACAAAGTGGCGCAATAGATCAAACATTTACTGTTTTAAGACGTGGTAAAAAACGTTATGCATTAATCAAACACAAATAACAAAAGCATCCTTCGGGATGTGTTTTTGTAAAGAAAAAAATATAAATTAATTTTTATTAACTCTGTTAATAAGAATATATGTAAAATGATGTCAAAAATCAATATACAGCCTAGATAAGAGATAATCTATACTTTTATCATATTTGTCCAAATTTAAAAATATACCTTGACAAAGGGCATTTTCTCACGTAGACTGTAATTGTATAAGATAAATATTCAAAGGGCAAATACACAGAAATGTGTAGACGCAAAGTCACAGGGCTAATGGTTTTACCGATGCCGGCTGGGCCGCAATATTTTATTATGAAACAGGACATGTATGTTGTTTTTTTGAGACATCTTGTTTATATTGCGAAATGCGTACGCCTAATATTTATTAGGCGTATTTTTTATTTATTTTATGCAAATAAACTATAGGAGGATTTTTAAATGAGTGACAAACCAAAAGGCAAACTAAACGTTGGTGTGGATTTAGGAACTTCAAATCTTCTGATTTATGTTGAAGGCCGAGGGACGGTTTTTAACGAACCTAGTTATATTGCAGTAGATAAATTGACACAAAAGGTTGTATCAGTGGGTTACGAAGCGGCTGAATTAGTCGGTAAAGTACATGACAAAATTGAAGTCATTAAACCACTCAGCAATGGAGTGATTTCTGATATCGGAATGATAAAAGAAATTCTTCTATTTACATTTGATAAGTTATTTGTGAATAGTACAAATCAGATCGCTCGATTATTAATTTGTATCCCATCTGAGATATCAGAAACAGAGAAAGCTGCCATCTTACGATTGGGGAAAGAACTTGGTGTAGAAGACACCCGTATTGATGAAGAGATTAAAGCTGCAGCCATTGGATGCGGCGTCGATATCTTCCATCCATCAGGACGTTTCGTTATGGACATCGGTGGTGGAACGACAGACTTTGGTGTGTTATCACTTGGTGATGTCGTTTTATCAAGAACGATCACTGTTGCAGGATCATATTTTGATAAGCAAATTACGGAGTATGTCAAAGAAACACATCAATTAGAAATCGGACCACAAACAGCAGAGAACGCAAAGGTTCATCTAGCTTCTTTAACGGGAGATTTACCAACAGATGAGAATGGTAATGTGCTCACTTTTGAAGTGATGGGTCGTGATTTAGTTGGGGGATTACCAAAAATGGTTGTCCTAAAAGCTGAAGAAATTCGTAAAGTCTTGCTTGAATGTTTTGAAGCACTTAAAGCAAGTTTAATAGGAACCTTAGAATCGACCCCACCTGAATTATCTGGAGACCTTATTGATAATGGAATTATCATCACTGGTGGTGGTGCCATGATACGTGGTATAAAGACATATTTTGAAGATGTAACGCATGTTGATATCCATATATCAGAAACACCATTGACGGACGTCGTAGATGGAACAAAAAAATTACTCAAAATAGATCAAAAACACTATTTTGGAGAATTTTAGGAGGGTAAACAATGGCAAAAAATAAAAAAAGAATTGGTATTGGCATTGACCTCGGTACAGCGAATTTGCTTGTCTTTTTAGAACAAAAAGGCATTATATTTAACGAACCAAGCGTAATCGCGTTTGATCGTGAAAGTGGTAAAATTGTTGCAGCAGGAACCGATGCTCACAAAATGTTAGGAAAAGTGCACAGTAAAATAGAAGTAATCAAACCATTAAAAAATGGTGTTATTAGTGATATGAAAGCTGCTAAATTATTGCTTAGATATGTTCTTACTCAAATTGAAGATTTAACAGATGAAGATTTAAGTAATACCTCTAGTGTAATGTGTTGCCCAAGTGAAGTAACAAAAATTGAACGGGATATCATTATTGAGTTAGCGACTAATATGGGTATGCAAGAAGTATTGATTGATGAAGAAATCAAATCAGCAGCCCTCGGATCAAATATTGATATTTTTGAATCGAAAGGTGTCATGATGGTCGATATTGGTGGTGGAACTACTGATGTTGGAATCATGTCTTATGGTGACATCGTATTATCGCGTACAATTCGTATGGCAGGTAACTACATTGATAGCGAATTAGCAAAATATGTCAAACAAAAAGATAAAGTTGAAATTGGTGAATTAACAAGTGAGAAGGCTAAAATTAATTTGGCTGATTTACGTGAAGACGCCGTTGATAAATCAATGCGCTTCGCAGGGCGTGACATTGTACGTGGTGTGCCTAAATGGGTAACAATCACGAACGAAGATGTCTTAAAAGTCATCACACCAATTTATGAAGAAATTGTCAAACTAATCAGTGCAGTCTTGAAGGATACGCCGCCTGAACTAAGTGCGGACATCTATAAGCATGGTATCTATTTAACTGGTGGCGGAAGCCTTGTTAAAGGCGTTGAAGAATTTGTTAAAAAACGCATCAATGTACCAGTTAAAGTAGTTCCTAATCCATTGACTTGTGTCGCTGAAGGCTCTAAGTATTTACTGAAAAATCGTGGCGATTATTTAGTAAATCCATTGAAATTATAAGAGGTGAAAATGATGAGTAAAAAAGACGATTTAAAAGCCATTAAGGTTGGAATAGATTTAGGAACAGCAAATTTATTGGTGTATGTTGAAGGTGAAGGAATCATCTTTAACGAACCAAGTGTAATAGCGTTAGACTATGAGACAAATGAAGTTATTGCCGTTGGTAATAGTGCTGACACGATGATTGGACGGGGACATCATGGAATTCGCATTGTAAGTCCGTTAAATCAAGGTGTTATTTCCGATATGTATGCGGCTAAAAAAATGATTGAATTTGCCGTCAAAAAAGCTGAAAAAGTCGATGTTCAGTTAAAAACTTCAACATTGCTAATTTGTTGTCCAAGTGAGGTAACACAAATTGAACGGGATGCGATGACAGATCTAGCAAAAAGTATGAATGTTCCAGATGTCTTCATCGAAGAAGAAGTAAAAGCCGGTGGAATCGGTGCTGGTCTAGATATTTATGATAGTATAGGACATTTAATTGTAGATATTGGAGGCGGGAGTACTGATATTGGTGTATTATCACTTGGAGATATTGTTGTCAGTGAATCACTGCGAGTGGCAGGGAATTATCTCGATAATGTAATTATTAATCATTTACAATATAACCATGGTATCTTAGTGGGTAAGAAAACAGCGCAGCGGATTAAAGAAGACATTGGGACCGTGCGTAAAGACCTTAAAGAAGAAAAAGTTTCCCATGCAAATGGACGCGATATTGTATCAGGGTTACCAAGACAAATTGAAGTCAAGCAGTCTGAAATAAGAGACTTGTTCATTGAACCATTCCAAAACATTACCAATACTATATTAAAGGTTTTGCAAAGTACACCACCGGAATTAAGTGCTGATATTATTGAAAGCGGTATGTTTGTTAATGGTGGTTGTGCCTTAATTGATGGCGTCAAAGAATTCTTCGAAGAAGAAGTTGGATTAGAAGTACACATTGCTAAAAATCCACTGACTGCGATTGTTGAGGGAACCAAAGTTTTATTGCGAAACCGTGGTAATTATTACGTAAAACCTGTGGAATAATGTGAAGAAGTTTTCGGCAACATTCTATTTTGGGCTACTTGGAATCAGTATCTTAATTATCCAATCCATTATTACACAAAATATAATCGTTGTACTATTAAGTTTGATGGGGTTTGCTTTAATACTGTATTATCAAAATGAGCAAAAAGATGTCAAATTAGTGGTCTCAAAAGCGAAAATAGCGAAACACTTTAACCGTAGAGTCAGTACACATTACTTTGTAATGTTTATTGAAATAAAAAATTTGCCAATGTATAGCCAGTTTTTTGACCTTAAACTAACAGATTCTATTGCCCAGAATATTTATCGCAGTTTAAAAGACACCTTTGAGTCACCAACATTTCTATATGCGGTTAATCAACTGGTTGTCGTTGGTAAGTTCTCATCAGATGACTTGTCTAATGAAGCATTGCGCCATGATGAACAACTCACTATGATGCGTAAACTTTATAAACACATTAGACAGACAGAATTTGAGATTCATGGCAGTATGTATTACGGTGATTGTGTGATTGGATCCGGAAGTATTGGTTATAGCCAACACATCAAATCATTTGATCAACTTGTATCACTAGCACAATTTGCAATGATGCAAGCAAAAATAAAACATCAGCACTATTTAATAGCTGATGATAAAATGCGTATCGTTTATAATGACACGAGATTATTCTATCAAACATTAGAAAAAGGATTAGATTTGGATGAGTTTGAACCCCACTTTTTACCGATATTCTCTAAAGATAATTTAAATATTGTTGGTGTTGAGAGTCTCTTACGGTGGGAACAAAATGGCTATCGTGTGATTGAGGCAAATAAGTTTAAAGATATCGCATATGAAAAAAATATTATGCGCGAAATTGATTTACGTATCATAAAAAAAACCTTTAAACAGTACGCCTATTGGAAAAGAGAACAATTAGTTTCTGATGCTTTTAAAATTGTTTTAAATATATCTTCACGCGCTTTAACATCAATAAAAAAAGCGGAATTGTTAGAACTCATTCATACGTATGATATTGACTTAAGAAATATAGAATTTGATATTTCAGAACAGTCATTACACGATGAGCGTGTAATCAAAGCCATTAAAAATTTAGAAGAAATTGGGTTTCGATTCTCAGTAGACACCATAGAAGCAATTCATAATATTTTTGATTCGTTACTCGATGTTGACATCAAGACCATTAAATTAAATGCTAAAATGTTACCTAATAAATATAGTGGGAAAACAAAGCAGACGTTTTATAAGCAATTTGTGCGTATTGCACGCCACTTTGGTTATGAAATAATGAGTAAAGGTGTTGAAACAAAGCAACAACTTGAATTTACAAGGGAGTGCCGTGTTGATTATGTACAGGGCTATTATTTCACCCCACCTCTAAACAAAACATTGATTTATGAATATCTATACAAATATCGAGACGGTATTCAAGATTTGTTTTAACACCAATAAAAAAAGTAGAGTGAGAGCTCTACTTTTTTAGTCGTCACATTCTGTAATATGTGAATAAGCGGTTAAAAATATTTCTTTTACATGATTATCTTTTAGTGAATAGAAGACCTGTTTGCCTTCTTTTCGAGCAGACACCACGTTGTTGTCCCGTAATTGCTTTAGTTGATGACTAATAGCTGACTGTGAAGTATCTAACGCAAGCGAGATTTCTTGAACACAGTGCTCTGCTTTAGATAGCAAATCAATGATTCTGAGTCGTGTATAGTCTGAATAAATCTTGAATAGGTTAACTGTTCTTTCAAGATCTGATAAATGGTTCTTACTCATAAAAATACCCCCCTTATAATCGTTTTGAATAGATTAAACGTAAACTATTAAGAATAGCGATTAATGTGATGCCAACATCAGCGAATATGGCCATCCACATCCGGCTTATACCAAAAGCTGCAAGAAGAAGGAATAAGGCTTTGACGCCTAAACTAATAGTGATGTTTTGATAGACAATACGCTTTGTCTTTTTAGCTATTCGGAATGCTTTTTCTAGTAAGCCAATATCATTTTTCATGATGATAACATCGGCAACATCAATGGCTAGTTCACTTCCATCCCCCATGGCAACGCCAATATCTGCTTGTTTTAGTAATGGGGCATCATTGATTCCATCTCCGACGAATAATTTATATCCTTTTGATTCAATATCGTTAAACGCATCAATTTTGTCTTCAGGCAATAAATCGCTTCTGTATTTGATACCACCAAGTTCCATTGATACTTCTTTTGCGATGGCGTCGTTATCTCCAGTAAGCATTGTAATATCATATTCATAAGATAACCGTCTTAATGTGTTAAAACTTGAGTTCTTAATTGTATCACTTACCACAACTTTACCTATGTATTTTCCATATCTAGCGACATATACATTTGAGCCAGTGAGTGTTTTTTTATCTTTTACAGAAATATTATTTTTATTCATGAGTTTACGGTTTCCGACTAAAATTTTACCTTGTTTGTCTTCAACTACAAGTCCAAATCCCGGTAGTTCAGTGACATTGTCAAATTCTTTTAACGGACCTTTATAATATGATACAATCGATTTTGCGATGGGGTGGTTACTATAGTTTTCAACACTTGCGGCGAGTTCTAAGGCAAGATCACTTGTGTAATCACTGACTTGAAAGTCGCCATGAGTTAAGGTACCTGTTTTATCAATACCAATGCTGTCGATATTGGTAATCATATGAAGATAACTGCTACCTTTAAATAAAATTCCGCGTCTTGCTGAAGCACCAATACCGGCGAAGTAAGATAGAGGGATACCAAGCACTAAAGCACATGGACAACTAATCACAAGAAACTGGGCTGCACGGTAAATATAATCTTGATAACCACTAGGGTTAACTAAACTTGGAATGATAACCATTAATAATGCGAGGGCTGTGACTGTTGGTGTATAATAGCGCGCAAACTTAGTGATAAAGTTTTCAGCTTTTGCTTTGTGTGTGGTTGAGTTTTCGATCAAATCAAGCATTTTGGAAATGGTTGATTCTTTATACTCTTTTTTTGCTTCTATGTGAATCACGTTACCCACATTGATATTTCCACTTAATACATAGTCACCTTTTTTAACAGTAGATAATTTAGCTTCTCCCGTTAATGCACTAGTATTTAAGGAAGTCGTTCCTTTAATAATGAAACCGTCTATCGGTATCTTTTCGCCGTTTCTAACCACAATAATATCACCTTTAGTGATATACATGGGATCTTTAATAACAATCTCATCATTTTCTAAAATATTGGCATATTCTACTTTTAAATCAATTAAATTAGAAATATCATTTTTACTGCGATGTACAGCACGATGTTGTAAGTACTCACCTGCAGTATAAAGGATAATAACAAGCGCTGCTTCATACGGATGGCCAACAAACATAGCAGCTATGGTTGCGATGATCATTAAGGTGTTTTCATTAAAGAAATCTTTTCGTTTTAAACCGCGTATTGTTTTGGACATAATTTTATAAGCGATAAAGAGATAACCTACCCAGTATAATGAGTATTCTATCCAGTAGATATTAAAATATTGGAGTAAAAAGCCTATAATATAGATCGTGACCCCAATGAAAAACGTATAATATGTATCAATACGTTTTTTTGTTTCAATGAGATTACGTTTACTATATGGATAGGTTTCTACACCATCTTCTATTGAATCAACGATTTCTTTTATTTTTGGTAATGCATCAGTTTCATCAAAATCTTCTGTTACATCCATTAACATTACTTGATTAGGAAAATTAAATGTAGCTGAATTTATGTTGGGTAATTTTTTAAGTTCACGTTCTATTTTTCCCGCACATGTTGAGCACATTAAATTTTTCATTACTATTTTTGTTATCATGAAAGTCACCTCTTCGAGATTCCTTCCCCCTTATACTTATACCTTAGTCTATTATATATGAATCACGACTCACATGTCAAATCTTTTTACTGAAAACCTGATCATAAAAAGCATACTTCCTAATTGCAAAAAGATTAATAAAGTGTTATATTTAGTTGAAGAGGTGATTCCATGGATTTTATGGAAAATGTTCTTGATAATAAAGAGCAGATTATTAAGAAGACAAAAGAGTTATTATCGATACCGAGTGTCTTGGACCAATTTGATGAAAACAGTGAGACACCATTCGGTGAATCTATCCAAGAAGCTTTACAATATATGTTAACACTTGGCAAAGAAGATGGCTTCATTACTAAGAATGTTAAGAACTACGCCGGTCATATCGAATTTGGAGAAGGAGAGGACATTATTGGTGTATTATGTCATTTAGATGTTGTTCCTTCAGGAGATGGATGGACACATCCACCATTTGATCCATTTGTAAAAAATGGCAAGATTTTCGCCCGGGGTTCAAACGATGATAAAGGACCTACTATGGCAGCCTATTTTGCCCTTAAATTATTAAAAGAATCAGGGTTCACGCCTAAAAAACGGATCCGTATCATATTAGGTACAGATGAAGAAACAGCGTGGCGAGGTATTCATGAATATTTTAAAACAGAAGAGATGCCGTCAGTTGGATTTGCACCTGATGCGATGTTTCCGTTAATATATGGTGAAAAGGGTATTTTCTCATTTGATTTAACAGGCGAAGTAAAAGATGATACCCTTATTTCATTTGAATCGGGAAATCGGTATAACGTCGTACCTGATGTCGCTACATGCGTGCTAAAAAAAGATGTTAGTGAGGCTTTTGAAAACTTTTTAAGTTTTAATGGCTTTAAAGGTAAAGTAGAAGGTGATACATACACTGTATATGGAAAACGCGCACACGCGATGCAACCAAATGTTGGCATTAATGCTGCATTTATCTTAGCGCAATTTTTAAATGAACATACTGATAATGACTTTATTAAATATATTAATGATTATCTGTCATTTGATTATTTAGGTGAAAAATTAGAAATTGATCACTACGATGATGAAATGAAAGAGTTCACAATGAACCCTGCTGTTTTTCATTATGACGGGGCAAACTTTAAAATTGGTGTCAATTGTCGTTATCCTAAAGGATGGAACAAGGAAAAAGCTGTTGAGTCTATTCAACGTAGTTTAAAAGAAAATGGCTTTATATACACGAACAAAAATGACATGCCTATACATTACGTTGAAAAAGAAGATAGTCTTGTACAAACCTTACTTAAAGCTTACCGAAAATATACTGATGATGATACTGAACCGATTACTATTGGTGGCGGAACTTATGCACGTTCACTAGATAAGGCAGTCGCATTTGGTCCATTAATGCCAGGACGTAAAGAAGTAGCGCATCAAGTGGATGAATATATGGTGGTTGAAGATCTTTTAAAAGCAACAGCTATCTATATGGAATCGTTATATCAATTAACCAAAGAAGCTTAAGAAGCACATCGTGCTTCTTTTTTGGTTTTAGGTTTGAGTTTGATAACACAAAATGCTATAATAATGCTATTGAGAATTAAGTTAAATTTAAGAGTGATAATATGAGATTACGACATGTAAAAGGTGCCAAAGAAAAAATCAAAAATCATCCGAAATTTATTATTGACCACACGAAGGGTGAAACGTTATTATTAGATCAAAAATTTACTAAAAAAAAGATCCATGTAGAAATTGGCATGGGTAAAGGTCAGTTTATTTATACGTTGGCTAAGAACCATCCTGATATTCAATTTGTGGGTATTGAAAAATATGACAGTGTCATCGTTAGAGCGTTAGAAAAATTAATTGAAGAACCATTAGATAATTTGTTATTATTACGTGCTGATGCGAACTTCTTACTCAATTTTTTCAATCCCAGCAGCATTGAACGAATCTATTTAACATTTAGTGATCCATGGCCGAAAAATCGCCATGAGAAAAGACGCTTAACACATCATCGTTTTCTGAAGATGTATGAGACATTATTGATAGATGATGGGGATTTACATTTTAAGACGGATAATGATCCATTTTTTACGTATTCATTGGAATCAGTTACATCATATCCAATGACAATCACCTATCAAACACGTGACTTACATAACGATGCTTCTCATCCGAATGTAATGACAGAGTTTGAAGAAAAATTTAAGAAATTACATCAACATATTAATAAATTAATTGCTAAATTTTAGGAGGATATGAATGGAAAAATTTTACAAAGAGTTAGTTGATTTACCTGGTGCTCCAAGTTTTGAAAAATCCGTTAAAGATTATATGAAAAAGCACTTAGAAGAATTTACCGAAGACGTCATTGAAGACCGTTTAGGGAGTGTTTTTGGCATCATAAACAAAGGGTCTGATGGACCAAAAGTTATGATTGCTGGACACATGGATGAAGTTGGTGCCGTTGTTACTGGAATCAAAGATAATGGATTAGTGAAAATGACAAACTTAGGTGGTGTTCATGGGAACGTCTTTTTAAGTCAACATATGGACATCATTACAGATGATTTAGAAAAAATTCCCGGTGTTACAGCTTCTAAACCACCGCATTTAACACGCGGTAGTAGCGAGAAACCTAAACCTTTGAAATTTAATGATTTATTATTAGATATTGGTGCTGATTCAAAAGACCATGCCAAAGAGTTAGGTGTTAAAATAGGTCAACAAGTTGTCCCACATAACAATTACACAGTATCAAAAGATGGAAAGAAGTATTTTTCTAAAGCATGGGATGATCGATTCGGTTGCGGTATGAGTTTAGAAGTAGCTAAAAATCTATCAAAAGAGGATTTGAAATGCGAGTTATATACTGGCGCAACTGTGCAAGAAGAAGTCGGGTTACGCGGAGCTCAAACAGCCGCAGGACTTGTCAAACCTGATGTCTTTATTGCCGTTGATTGTAGTCCTTGTGCAGATGTTTTTGATGGCGATGATGTGAGTGGAACAATTGGTGATGGATTCTTACTAAGATTCTATGACCCAAGTGCTATTATGCATCAAGGAATGAAAGACTTTATTACAAAAGTCGCAGATGAAAATAACATCAAATACCAATATTACAAATCAATGGGTGGTACTGATGCAGCACGTGTACAATTAGAAAATGGTGGAACACTTGTCGCAACAATCGGTATGCCAGCACGATATATTCATTCAACGACATCAATGATTTCAGAAGACGATTATCAAGAAGTGAGAAAGATTATTTTTACCATTTTGAAAATGTTTGATCAAGACACAGTAAAACAAATCAAAGAAAACGTATAAATAGAGAAAGTTGGGATTGACATGGTTATATTAATAGATATTGGAAACTCAAATATTGTACTGAGTCAATATGATAATAATACATTATCTGAGACATATCGTTATACAACTGACAAATCTAAAACAACAGATGAATACTATGTCATTTTAAAACCAGTCATTGAACAGGCAACATATGCTGTTATATCAAGCGTTGTACCCGAATTGAATGAAATCTTTAAGAGTCTGTTTGAAAAATATTATGACTTTACGCCGATGTTTATATCACCAGGAATTAAAACAGGGGTAAAGATTAAAGTAGATAATCCTAAAGAAGTAGGCGCAGATTTAGTCAGTGCAGCCGCAGGCGCACTAGACACATTTGGCGACAATGTTATTGTCGTGGATATGGGCACAGCGACAACACTAACACTGATTAAAAATAGAGTGATTACCGGTGTTGCTATTATGTCTGGTCTTGTTAGTCAAAGAGATTGTTTAGTTGGTGGTGCCTCTCAATTAAGCCAATTTGAGTTCAAAACACCACGCTCAGTCCTAGCAACTAATACAATTGATTGTTTAAACGCAGGTATTTTATTTGGACATATAACGATGTTAGAAGGCATGATTAAGCGTGTTAAAGAAGAATACAAGATAGATGCTCCCGTCGTTATTACTGGTGGGGCAAGTCGTTTTATCGAGAGTATTTTACCATCTGATTTTCATCTAGAGCCAGAATTAATTTTACATGGACTTATTAAGATTTATCAAAAAAACAAGGCTTAATCAGGACACTTATTGACAAAAACTTTATAATTCACTATAATTAGAGTAAATTCACTGAAAGGATGACACAATGATTTTTGATAAAGTTAAAGATATCATCGCAGAAGAATTAGGTATAGAGGCAGACGATATTAAATTAGACTCTGATTTATCAGAGGACCTGGGCGCAGACTCATTGGATGCAATTGAATTAATTATGGAGATTGAATCACAATTTGATATCGAAATCGCAGATAGTGAAGCTACAAAAATTAAGACTGTCCATGACATTGTTGATTACCTAGAAAAATTAGAAAAATAATACTCAGCTTGCCTGAGTATTTTTTTTCTTTAAAGCGTGAATTGTGTTACAATAGATATAACGAATGAGGTGGAATATTAATGAAAAAACTATTACTAGTCGATGGATCGAATATAATGTTTAGAGCGTATTATGCAACCGCATATTCAGGACAATTAATGAAAAACTCAAAAGGGCAATATACCAACGCTGTTTTTGGGTTTGTGAATATGATGAACTCTTTAATTTCAGAGCCATTTACGCATATTCTAGTGGCTTTTGATAAGAGCGGTAAAACTTTCCGACATGATACTTATGAAGAATATAAAGGTGGTCGGAAGCCTATGCCAGAAGAATTCAAGTCGCAAGTGGATTTGATTAAATCATCCTGTGATGTTTTAGGGATTACCAAACATGAAATGGAATTAATTGAGGCTGATGATATTATCGGTACATTGGCAAAAACCTATGAGGATGACTTTGATGAGATTGAAATTATTAGTAATGACAAAGATCTCTTGCAACTTGTTAACAATAAAGTTACCATGCGTGCCTCAAAACGTGGCATGCAAAATTATATTTCATACACACCAGAGCTTGTTAAAGAGAGTTTAGGTGTTTCACCAAATCAAGTGACGGATATGAAAGGACTCATGGGAGATTCAAGTGATAACTTACCAGGTATCCCAGGTGTTGGTGAAAAAACAGCCGCAAAACTCTTGAAAAAATATGACACCTTAGAAGGTGTCTTCGAACATAAAGATGACATCAAAGGAAAACTTGGTGAGAAAGTGCGGGCTCATGAAGACATGGCGCGTACATGTAAAAAAATAGCGACCATTAAAACAGATGTAGAGTTATCCTTTACGCTTGATGATTTAGCGTTCAATGGAGAGGATGAAGAAGCGCTAATGACGTTTTATCAAGAACTTGAGTTACACTCACTCATTAAACGGTATAAAAAGAAACATGATATACCAAAAAAACAAGAAATATCATATAAAGTCATAAAGGATGTCTATGAGTTAGATGAACTATTAATAGATCGAACCTTTTTAACATTAGAAACCTTTAATAGTTATTATCATGAGGCAGACAAACTTGGGTTTGGCCTTGTCAATGATAAAGGGCAGTTCTTTATCCCGTATGATGTGGTATTACAATCACTTCAGTTCCAACTATTTTTAAAAGATGATCAGCTGGATAAATATGTTTATGATTTAAAAACAATGCGTGTGTGTTTATTACAAGATGGACTTGACATTGATGGTGTCCGCTTTGATCTATTACTTGCCGCTTATGTCTTGAATCCAAATAATACCAAGGAAGACTTTAAAGTGATTGTATCACATTTTGATTATGAAGATATTGCTTACCATGAAGAAGTCTATGGCAAAGGGGCTAAATACCATATCCCTGAAGAAAAAATCTATGCACAGTATGCCGTGAAAAAAGCGGTCGCAATGCAGACACTTATGCCAAAACTGAATAAAACATTACGAGAGAACAAGCAATATGAATTATTCTCAGATATTGAGTTGCCACTAGCAAGTGTCCTCGCGAAAATGGAACATACAGGCATATTGATTGATCAAGATAAACTCCAAGAATTAAATGAAAATCTACAAGAACGGATTGATCATATTACCCAAGAGATTCATGAATTAGCGGGTGAAACATTTAATGTAAACTCACCGCAACAACTTGGTGAAATTCTATTTGAAAAATTTGATTTGCCGTTTAAAAAGAAAACAAAAACAGGGTATTCAACCAGCGTTAGTATTCTTGAAAAGTTGGTTGACCA
Source organism: Candidatus Izemoplasma sp. (assembly GCA_036172455.1). NCBI lineage: Bacteria > Bacillati > Mycoplasmatota > Mollicutes > Candidatus Izemoplasmatales > Candidatus Izemoplasmataceae > Candidatus Izemoplasma > Candidatus Izemoplasma sp. Next base: position 261,448 of record JAXKVY010000002.1, on the reverse strand, counting down.
TCATGAGATTATACCCAAAATTATGACTTATAGAACCTTATCAAAATTACATTCAACCTATATTGTAGGATTACAAAATGCTGTGTTAGATGATGGGCGTATTCACACAATCTATAAACAAGCTTTTACCTCGACAGGAAGACTCAGCTCAGTAGAACCTAATTTACAAAATATTCCTATTCGATATGAAGAAGGTCGTGAAATCAGAAAGATTTTCGTTCCAAAAGAAGGGCATCAATTACTTGCCGCAGATTATTCGCAGGTTGAATTACGTGTCTTAGCACATATGGCAGATGAACCGACAATGATTGAAGCCTTCCAAAATGATGAAGATATCCATTTAGCAACAGCTAAGTTGCTTTTTGACAAGGACGATATTAGTTCGTTAGAACGCCGTCAAGCTAAGGCAGTGAATTTTGGTATTATTTATGGACAAAGTGCATGGGGTTTAAGCGACTCAACTGAGCTGAATCAAAAAGATGCGAAAACATTTATTGAACGCTATTATAAACGTTTTCCAAGTATCAAAACATTTATGGATTCAGTCATCAAGCATGCCAAAGAAGAAGGCTACGTTGAAACGATGTATGGCCGTCGTAGATATATTCCAGAACTCCAATCAAGCGTTTATATGCAAAAAGAAGCTGGTAAACGTAATGCGATGAATGCACCAATTCAAGGCAGTGCCGCTGACATTATCAAAATAGCAATGAATAGACTAAATGAGAAAATGCAAGCAAAAGGGTTGAAATCAACCATGTTATTACAAATTCATGATGAACTTGTATTTGATATACACCCAGACGAAATAGATAGTATGAAACAGTTAGTAAAAGAAACAATGGAAACCTGTGTATCCTTAAATGTTCCCTTAAAAGTTGATCAAAACACAGGTCTAAATTATTTCGAAACAAAGTAGGTGACCTATGCGTTTAAGACGAATTATGTATCGCAGTTTTGCAGTGAATGCATTACTGATTGTTGTTAAGATTATATCAGGGTTTTTATTTAACAGTATTGCCCTTGTTGCCGATGGGGTGCATTCGATTAGTGATTTATTAAGTGATGTTTTTGTCATTCTTGGAATAAGTCATTCCTTTAAACCAGCAGATGATGATCATCCCTTTGGCCATGGTAAATTTGAATATGTCTTAAGTTTAATCTTAGGGATATCAGTTATCACCATTGCGTATAACCTTGGAAAACGAGTGATCATGACTTTTAACGACCCGATTCAGATTCCAGGACAAATCACCTTGTTAGTTGTGGCGTTTGTAATTGTCGTTAAGTTATTAATTGCACGTTATTTAATCCGCAAAGGAAAAGAAGAGAACAGTGAAATTATTCGCGCATCAGGGATGGAATCATTTAGTGATATGATTAGTAGTGGTGTTGTATTCCTTGGGATAATCTTTGTATATATTGGTCAATACTTTGATATCATTTGGCTTCAAAAAGGAGATCGCGTTGCATCATTACTCATCGCATTATTCATTGTTCGTATTGGATTGATGATTATCCTTGAAGCAATTCATTCACTACAAGGTAAGAGTGTATCTAAAAAGATCTGTGAAAAATATCAGGTATTGATTGAAGATGTGCCTGGTGTGAGAAATGTTGATCACCTTGATATGATTGCCTATGGACCATACTTTCAAGCAATTGTCGATATTCGTGTTGATGGCACTTTAAGTGTGAAAGAAGGTCACGATATTGCGCATAATGTTCATGAATTATTACAAAATCAAGAGAAAATATGTCACGTAAGTGTCCATGTTAACCCAGGAGGAGAAGAATGAGTTTATTATTACAGCGAAAAAGTATTAGACAGTATACTGACCAACCAATTCCAAACGATATCATAGATGAATTATTAAAGGCAGCTATGCAAGCACCAAGCGCTGTCAATCAACAACCTTGGGAATTTATTGTTGTTGATAATGCCTCTTTATTAGAACAACTGTCGCAGACATCTCGTGGCGCATGGATGTTGAAAGACGTTAGTAAAGCGATTGTTGTTGTGATGAAAGAAACGGATAAATCACCAGTAATGGCGCCACAAGATTGTGCAGCCGCTACCCAAAATATCTTATTACGTGCCACAGAACTTAGCTTAGGGGCCGTATGGATTGGTGTATTTCCAAAAGAAGAGCGTTTCACACATGTTGATGAGGTCTTACATATCAAAAAAGGCCATGCATTTTCAATGATTGCCTTAGGGTATCCTGAAAAAGAAGCATCTGTGACATTACGTTATGACCCTAAACGGGTTCACTATAATACCTATGGAGAAGAGTAGTGCCTGAGTTACCTGAAGTAGAAACGGTTAAACGCTCTTTAAAACATCTTGTTGCGGGTAAAACAATTCGTGATGTGGATGTTTTTATTCCAAAAATGGTTAGAAATACATCAATTGAACAATTTAAAAGCATTTTAGAGAATACAACGATCGCAGATATTAGTCGGATTGGTAAATATCTCTTGTTTCATCTTGGTGACTGGTTTTTAATTAGTCATTTGCGCATGGAAGGTCGATATTTTATTAAACCCTTAGACCAAGGTAAAGATAAACATGAACATGTCATATTTTATTTTCAAGATGGACTAACTATGCGCTATCATGATACACGTAAATTTGGTACATTTGATTTAATTAAACAATCTGATTTACCTGATTTTGAACCAATTCAAAAGATGGGTCCAGAACCCTTTGATGACAGGATGACTGTCGATTATTTATATCCTATATTGAAACGGAAAACAATCGCAATTAAATCAGCGTTATTAGATCAAAACATTATCGCTGGATTAGGAAATATATACGTGAATGAAGTGTTATTTTTATGTGGACTTCACCCTGAAACACCGAGTCATAATATACGCAAAAAAGATGTAAAAAATATTATAAAATACAGTCGAAATGTTTTAACTGAAGCGATTAAACAAGGTGGTACAACAATTAGAAGTTATACCTCAAGTTTAGGAGTTACTGGTCGTTTCCAACAACAACTTAATGTCCATGGCCAAGACATATGTAAACAATGTGGGCAAGAGATACTCAAGATTAAAGTTGGTGGCAGAGGGACCTACTATTGTAAAAAATGTCAAAAGAAACGATACTAATCTATAATTTAGTACGGTTTTATGATATAATGCTACTGAGGAAAAGTGGGTGATTATATGACAAAGATTATTGGATTAACAGGCGGGATAGCCTCTGGAAAATCAACGGTATCTTCAATGTTCAAAGAAGCTGATATTCCTGTTATTGATACGGATCAAATTGCACATGATTTATATCACAAGCACTCTGTTGTATATCATGAATTAGTCAATGCATTTGGTGATAAAATATTAGGCGTTGATCAATCGATTAACAGAAAACGGCTTGGGGCATTAATCTATAATGATAAACAACTTAGACAAGAATTAAATGATATTGTTCATCCGCATGTTAAGCGGGTTGTATTATCGGAAATTGAGAAGCTAAAAGTACTTGATGTACCGGTGATTGTTATAGATGTACCGTTATTGTTTGAAACAGATTTTATCACATTAGTTGATATGAGTGTATTAGTATATGTTAATCAAGCAAAACAAATTGAGCGGTTGGTTGATCGTGATGAAATTAGTGATACCTTTGCAAAACAAAAAATCAATGCACAAATGTTTTTAGAAGAGAAACGTAAAAAAGCAGATTATGTAATTGATAACTCGACATCAATTATTGAAACCAAAAAGCAATTTAATAACTTAATTGAAACACTAGGAGTGTGACATATGGGTGCCTTAGACTTTTTAAAAACGATACTTGAAACCCGCGAAATGCATAGTATTGAAGGATTACGAACACATTATTACAAGACGAATTACACGAAAGTAAAAGAATGGGTTTTGAATTATGTCAAAAGCGTTGACTATACAACAAAAACAATCGATGATACACATGGCGAAATATATTTACAAGGTAAAAAGTCACATATTATTGTATCGATTGTACAAGTCACTCCCGTCGAAACGGCAGTTGATTTGAAAGTGCAATACTATGGCTTAATTGGTTGGAACAAACCGAAAAAAACAATTCAAGAAGTATACGATTATTTAGATCAAAAATTACCGTTTAAAGGAATCAGTCTACATCCATAATAGGAGGGCCGCATGGAAGTCCATTCACTTGATAAATTTAAATTAATTACCTATCAAAATTTGGACGCTGATGAACGTAATGTACTTACATTACTCTATCAGCCTCTTTTAGGATGCGAAGCAACCACACTGTATTTTACTCTTTGGTCTTTAATCGATCGCGCACGTTTAAAAAGTCCAGAATACTTTCATTCGAAAATATATGATATTATGCAGTGTAATCCGAATAGTTTTATCAAAGCACGTAAGAAATTAGAAGCGGTTGGGTTATTAGTGGCGTATCATAATGACGAAACATATCTCTATGAATTAATCTGTCCATTACAAGCTGAAGAGTTTATTAAAGACGGCTCATTAGGGGCATACCTATATAATAAAATTGGGAAATCACACTTTGACGATTTGGTATCTTTATTCCGAATCTCAACCAAAGAAAAAGATGGGTACAGAAATATCTCGACCCATTTCGATGAGATCTTTGAATCACTTGATCAAGAAGTTGAAACCAAGGGTGATTATGTAAAACGCAATAAGCCGAAAATTCAAGTGAATCATGCGTTTGATTTTGATGTCTTTTTAGAAGGGTTATCAAAAAACTATGTTGATCGACGTAAAATTACAAAAGCGATTAAAGAAAAAATTATCGGACTCTCGTATGTGTATGACCTTGATGAAATCACGATGCAAAAGGTCTTTATGGATAGCGTTGACAAAGATCGTAATATTGATGTGAATAAACTAAGTAAAAACGCACGTGTCTGGTTTGAATTCGAAAAAGAAGAACCAGAAGACAATAAAGAAAAGCTCAAGAAAATCTCTAATGAAGAACTCTTGCAAAAATGTAAAACATCGACACCGACAGAGATCCTTTCTATTCTATCGAGTGGTAAACCAGCCATTAGTGAGTTGAAAATTATTGAAAAAATCATGGATAATTTCGAACTGAATGAAGAAGTCATTAACTTTTTACTGGTTTATGTTATTGGGAATTTAGGAGAATTTCCATCCTATAATTACTTTGATAAGATAGCGAGTGAATGGCGACGCAAACGGGTTAAAAGTGTTGATGAAGCAATAACTGTCATTAAAAGTCGTGATCAACGATTGAAAACCAAGGGCAGTCGTAACGAAAAAAACCGTATACCAGATGATATTGAAGCTGATTGGCTCGATGATTATCTAGATAATATTTAGGTGATAACATGAAGAAATTATTTAATCAAAACACAGACATTGATAAAGAAGCGATTATAGAAGAGTTAATGGAAGATGATGCCATTAATGCCTTTTTCATCGAACAAGATTTATCGAGTGATGATATTGAACCTGCACTTAATCGGTTGCTTAGTTTTAGAACTGAGAATACCTATTGTAAGGATTGTAAAGGTCTCTTTGAGTGCAAACAAGATATTACTGGGTACCGTCCAAAATTAGTCTATAAAGATGGTAAAATCAATTTGGTATATCATGGGTGTCAATACCATGTTGCTCAAGCATCAAAACATAATAAAGAAGCGAATATTGATAGTTTATATATGCCAAAAATGATTTTTGAGGCGGATTTAAGTGACTATGATTTTAAACGTGGGAATAATCGTATGGAAATCCATAATCGTATCACTAAATTCTTACGAGATTATCGTCATAACGATCAACCAAAAGGCATGTATTTACATGGTGAATACCAAAAAGGTAAAACGTTTATACTCGCGGCGATAGCGAATGAGTTGAGTAAACTTGGTGCTCATGTCATTATTGCCTATTATCCTGATTTAGTAAGAGAAATGAAATCACGGATTTCAGATAACTCACTTGAATTCATGATTCGTAAGTTAAAACAAGCCGATGTTTTAATGTTAGATGATATTGGTGGAGAAGCACAATCAGCATGGATTCGAGATGAAGTACTCGGTCCTATCTTACAACATCGTTTACTTGATGAATTACCAACCTTTTTCTCATCAAATGTGAGTCAAAAAGAATTGGTGAACTATATGAAAGTCAATTCCCAACAAGCTGAAAAAATGAAGGCAGCGCGCATATTTGCACGGATTCATTCATTAAGTGACGAATATAATATGTAAATTGATTTGACAAATAAACAGACTGTATTATAATAAGAATGACATATGATGATAAGGCTATGATGTTTGAAGCTCTATGGCACAGCGAGGTAGAACGGTGAAAGCTACCCCATATATTCAACCATTACTCCCTTTGAGTAGAACTTGAAAAAGACTTCCGTGTGCTCGCGTTAAGAGCTTAAGTGCTAAGTTCTAGAACTAAGGTGGTACCGCGGAAATTATTTCGTCCTTTATATTTAAGGACGATTTTTTTATTTATTGGAGGTGAGTGTGGTGTTAGAACCACGTTTAACAATTAAAGCATTACAGAAACATATCAAGATGGTTGACCATCATCCTGAAAAGAAATTACAAGTGGTTTTAAAATTGTTCGAAGAGATTGGTGAGTTAAGTGAAGAAATTAACAATGAAATTACCCATGGCTTAACAAATACTATTAAAACCAATCTCAAACATGAACTGTATGATGTGCTTCATTTCATCAATCATATTGCGAATATTTATGACATCGATTTAGAAGAAGCAATTTTAGAAAAAGATGCCATTAACGATCAAAGATTTAAACGAAATAGGAGTGAGAATAATGATTAATATTACGTTTCCAGATGGAAGTCAAAAAGCGTATGACAAAGGTATTACAGTAGAAGAGATAGCTGGCGATATTTCAAGCAGTTTAAAAAAAGCCAGCGTGGCTGGATTTGTCAATGACGATCTATATGATTTAAACCGTCCAATTGAAGAAGATGCAGATGTTAGAATTGTGACTAAAAAAGACGATAAAGCATTTGAAGTATTGAACCATAGTGCGGCCCACTTATTGGCGCAAGCAATCAAACGTCTATATCCAGAAGCTAAATTTGGTGTCGGACCAGCTATTCGTGAAGGGTTCTATTACGACATTGATATAGATACCCAATTAAGTGAAGATGATTTACCTAAAATTGAAAAAGTCATGCATCGTATTAGTGAAGAACAAACCGCAATTGAGCGTCATGAATGTACTAAGGAAGAAGCACTTGAGCTATTCAAAGATGATGAATACAAACAAGAGTTGATAACCGATTTAAACCCAAGTGAAACAATTAGTTATTATACACAAGGTGAATTTAAAGATTTGTGCCGAGGGGGACATATTGGTTCAACAAAAAATATTCGTCATTTCAAACTGTTGAGCATTGCAGGTGCTTACTGGCGCGGTGACTCAGATCGTAATCAACTACAACGTATATACGGAACCGCTTGGTTTACAAAAAAAGATTTAGAACATCATCTAGAAGTCCTTGAAGAACGCAAAGAACGCGATCACCGTAAACTCGGAAAAGAACTTCGTATCTTTGATCTTAATAATGATGCGGGTCAAGGCCTTGCTTTATGGTTACCAAATGGGTACACCATCCGTAAAGCGCTAGAAGATTATGTCTATAAACTAGAGCGTAAAGCAGGGTATAAACATGTAAGCACCCCTGTTTTAGGGACAAAGAAACTCTATGAAATAAGTGGACACTGGTCTCATTATAGAGACAACATGTTCCCTGTGATGGAACGCAATGACGAGACATTTGTTTTACGTCCAATGAGTTGTCCACACCATATGTTAATCTATAAATCTGATTTAAGAAGTTACCGTGATTTACCAATTCGTTACGCAGAAATTGTAACCCAACATCGTTATGAAGCAAGCGGGGCATTAAGTGGACTAGAACGTGTCCGTGCAATGACATTGACCGATGCACATTTATTTGTCCGTCGTGATCAGATAAAAGAAGAAGTATTAGCTGCGTATCATTTAATCCAGCAAGCCATCTCCGACTTAAAACTTGAAATTGATTATGTAGAACTAGCTTTACGTGATAAAAACAAAGGTAAGTTTCATGATGATGATAAATTATGGGATTTAGCAGAAGCAACCCTAAAAGAATTACTCGATGAAAACGATATTGAATATACCGAAATGACTGGAGAAGCTGCTTTTTATGGACCTAAAATTGATATCCAAGTCCGTACCGCAATGGGACATGTCATTACGATGTCTACTGTTCAGCTAGATTTCTTATTACCAGAACGATTCGATTTAACCTATATAGGTAGTGATGGCGATAAACATCGTCCAGTAGTTATTCACCGAGGACTCATCTCAACGTGGGAACGCTTAATGAGTATTCTATTAGAACAATATAAAGGTGCATTCCCGACATGGTTAGCGCCAGTTCAAATTAAGCTTATCCCTGTTAATAATGAATATCACGCAGAGTATGCGAAAGCTTTAAACGATCGTTTTATTGATGAAGACTTACGGAGTGAACTCGATTTACGTGAAGAAAAACTAGGGTATAAGATCAGAGAAGCACAAACATTAAAAATTCCATATCAGTTAGTTGTTGGGGACAATGAAGTAAATGATAACCAAGTAACTTACCGCAAATATGGTGAGAAAAAACAAACTACCGTTACGGTTGATGAATTTATTGCGCTTGTTAAAAAAGAAATTAAGGATAAAGCATAAGAAAAGTAGGTCTCTGACCTACTTTTTTTCTAATTGTCTTATCAATGCTTCATCAGGATCTATATAGATTGTTTTTTGATTGGTATAGGTCACAAAACTATTGAGTTGACCAGGCACCTTTTTAATATGTCTTACCAAGGTATAATCTACAGGGACACTTGAGGAGTGTTTCATTTTTGAAAAGTAACTTGCGAGTTGTGCGGCAGTTCTAATTGTTGTTTCTGAAAGAGGGAATGTTTCTCTAACTACAACATGACTACCGGGCGCATTTTGCACATGAAACCACACATCGGTATAATGCGCAACTTTATGGGTTATATAGGCGTTTTGTTTATTATTCTTACCGACTAAAATCTGGATGCCATCATCATCAATATAGGTATCATATTGAGGGCGTTTTGATCTTTTACCGTTGTGGTGTCGTCGTTTCATATATTTTTGTTCAATCAATTCTTCCTTAATCTCTTCAATATCCTTTATCGAGGCATTATCTAATTGATAATCCAATTCATTGAAATAGATTAATTCATTTTGGGCTTCAGTGATTTGGTTTTTGATATAAGGAATACTTTTTTTCATCTTTTTATAGCGTTTAAAGTATTTTTTACTGTTCTCAATAGGTGAGAGGCGACTATCAAGTTCGATTGTTAAGGGCTCGTTTGTGTAGTAATTATCAACTGTAACGTGATGATCCCCTTTGGCAATCATATGACTAAATGCTTGTATCAATTCACCCTTTATGCGATACTCGTCGCGCGTTTTTGTTTGTTCAAGCTGTAAGTTAAGTTTTTCAATTTTGTGTTTCAACTGCTTTTGTTTACGTTGTATTAAATTGATGATGTGTTTTGCCTGTTGGCGAATTTTATCATGGTGATCTCGATTGTGATAAAAGTCATCAACACATTGATTCATTGTCTCTTTTGGGATATGGTTTCCTTCTTTATGAGATAACTTAGTAAAATAAAAGAAATCTTTATTCTCAGTTTTAACCATTTCAGGTTGCCCTGGGGACATAAAATCTTTAAAAATATCATCCATGGATTGATCGCTATGTTCATAGCGGTGTAAAACTTCTCTAGCACCTAACGGTGAAAATCCCATAAAATGTTGGCGAATTTTCTTATGATTAAAATGGTCAGGATTGTTGAAAAAATCGCCTGGACCTTTTTGAGGATTCACTTGGTTGGTTTTTGGCGTTTCATAAGTCGCGCCACTAAAGATTGTACGATCATTACCATCAAATGGCATCGCATGTTTTATCGCATCTAAAATCGTGTTATCCTTTGTTGTAACTATGATATTGCTGTGTCTTCCCATTGCCTCGACAATTAGTTTTTTGGCTTCAAAATCCCCTAATTCATTACGCTTTGAAATGTCAAAGATAATCACACGATCATTATCTACCTGCGTAATATTTGTTAATACGCCACCATCAAAATGTTTTCTTAAAAACATCCCAAATGTACCAGGGTGGGACGGTTTATCATAACTATAGTCTGTTAAATGTATGCGTGCATAGTTTGGAGATGCACTAATATATAATTTTTGTTTTCCTTGTTTGGTATGGATAAAAAACAACAAATCGGTATCTGTAATCTGATATATTTTATTAACTCGACCATTTTCTATCGTTTCTTTAAACTCCGTTACTAAGGAATGAACAACATTTCCATCAAAACTCATATAAATCACCATAGGTATTATAACACACGATGAAAAAATAATAAAAAAATGTTACATAAACCTTACATTTTTATGTGTTTAGTGTTATCATATATAATAAATTAGTATGTCTTAAAGGAGGGACACGATGTGAAACTCAACCAACGTGGGTTATTGATTGTAATTAGTGGTCCCTCAGGGGTCGGAAAAGGAACAGTAAGGGAAGCGTTATTCGAAATGGAAGGACATGATTTGGTTTACTCTATATCAATGACGACACGCCCACCACGTGAAGGGGAAATCGATGGCGAGGATTATTATTTTGTATCCAAAGAAGAGTTTCTAGAGCGAATAAAAAATGATCAATTCTTAGAATATGCTGAGTTTGTTGGGAATTATTACGGGACTCCAAAAGATAAAATTGATGCACAATTAGAACAAGGTAAGGAAGTTGTCCTTGAGATTGAAGTGCAAGGAGCATTGCAAGTAAGAGAAAAAGTTAAAGATGCCGTCTTTATTTTTATTGCGCCACCGAATAAAGAAGCATTATTTAGACGCTTATTAAGACGCGGAACTGAAGATCCAGAAACGATTGATAGTCGTATGATAAAAGCTGAACGTGAGTTCCCACTTGCACATAAATATGATTATATTGTTGTAAATGATGAAGTGATGAATGCGGCCGATCGTATAATTGCGATTATCCGTGCAGAACACGCTAAAACAGAGCGTGCCATATATAAGTATAGAGAGATGTTGGAGGTTGATTAAACATGGCAAACAAAGATGGATTACGTTACCCATCAATTGATAATTTATTAACACAGATTGATTCGAAGTACAAATTAGCATATGCATCAGCAAAACGCGCAAAGAAAATTAAAGAGTTTGACGATGTGACTATCGAACACAAATGTAGCAAACCGGTTGGGATTGCGCTTGAAGAAATATTAGAAGGAAAAATCGATATTGAATTTGAACAATAAAAGTAGAAATCATTCTACTTTTTTTATGTGGATATACAATTTAACCTTAAAAAATGGTATAATGAATTAGCACAAAACAGGTGGTAAATTATGAACAAAGAATTTCGTGTGCTTTTAGAGCAACTAGACTTACATCAACAAACAGATATATACCAAGGGTCACTCGAAGATGTGACGATAAATGAGACTAACAGTTGTTGGTCTTTTCGTGTGCGTTTTAATGCACCATTATCAATTGAACATTTAGAAACATTTGAAAAACGATTCGAAAAATTACCAAAGTACCTTTCACACTGTGATAAGACAGAATTGTTATTAGAATATAAAGAACCCAATCATGATCATATCGAATCATATTATGATTATGTCTTAAGAAAACTCGCAAAAGAACGTCCGCGTTTCAATGCAATTTTAGATTTTAAAATCGAACAAGAAAACAATAAAATTAATGTTATATGCCCTAAAGATGGGACTTTTGTAACGAATATGTTATACGAGATTAAAAAAGAACTTAAACGTTATGGATTTGACGTTATTTTAGCCACACGGATATGCGAAAAATCACCGATGATTAAAGATAGAATCAGCAAAGAAGCATCTGACTTTTCAATCAAAAGTGAAGAAACGATTGAACAAGAAAAACCAATGCGTTTTATGTCCTATAACGACGGGAAAGTTCGGAAAATTACACATCAAATTGAAGAAATACCGATTACGGAACAAGAACTTATAGAATATAAAAGTATGCACAATAACACCAAAGTGGCATTTGAAGGTGAAATAACGCACATCGAACATTTTGTAACACGTAAAAAAAGTCATTTATTTACGTGGATTATTTCAAATGATAATGACTCAATCTATGTTAAAAAGTTTGTTAAAAATCAAGACGAGCTTGCTTTTATGAAACAAACAAAAGTTGGCATGCTTGCCAAAATAAACGGAATAGCTTCTTTTGATGAGTATTCAAAAGAAGTCACTGTCACAGCGATTACAATCGAAAGAAGTAATCACACTGTTACACGTGACCCACGTCAAGATACAGCTAAAGAAAAACGTGTTGAACTCCATTTACATTCTAAAATGTCGACATTAGATGGTATTACATCGATGAAAGATTATGTGAAAACAGCGAAGAAATGGGGACATGACGCGATAGCTGTGACTGATCACGGAACGGTACAATCGTTTCCTGAATTATATAACGCCACGAAAGATAAGAAGATTAAACCGATCTATGGATGTGAATTATCATTTATCGATGAAAGGCAACTTGATGTCATTAAACATCCAATAGACTTACCCTTAACTGAGGCTGTCTATACGGTATTTGATATTGAAACAACGGGACTCAGCGTATTACATGATAAAATTATTGAGATTGCGGCAGTGAAACTTAAAAACAATCAAATTGTTGAAGAATTCTCAATGTTTGTTAATCCAGAACAACCACTCAGTATGTTAACCACTAAGTTAACTTCAATTCAAAATAAGGATGTTGCCTTAGCACCGACAATTGATGCGGTTATTCCTAAATTTAAAGCATTCTTTGAAGGAACGATTATGGTAGCGCATAATGCCCATTTTGATATGGGATTCATTTATCAATCACTAAAAGATCATGATTTATATGATGGCCCATTACCGACAGTCGATACCTTGCAGATTGCAAGAAATGCCTTTGGTGATGACTTGAAACGGTTTAATTTAAAGGCTGTTAGCCGTTATTTTAAAGTTCATCTAGAACGTCACCATAGAGCTATTTATGATACAAAAGCTACCGCTGAAATCTTTTTACATATGTTAAAGCATATGCGCGAAGTAGGCATTTTGAATGTTAATCAAATGAATATGTTAAGTGACGGGAGTGACGGCTATAAACATGCTATTCCAAGCCATATTAATTTACTTGTCACAAACCAAATAGGATTAAAAAACCTGTATAAATTAGTCAGCTTAGCAAACACAAAATATTTTCATAAAGAACCGAGGCTACTAAAATCAGTTTTAGATCACCATCGAGACGGATTACTTGTCGGTAGTGGCTGCATGAATAGCTACCTTTTTGAGATAGCAAAAAATAAACCATATGATGATTTATTAGAAGCGGCGAAGTATTATGATTTTCTAGAAGTACAACCATTCGAAGATTATCTTTACTTAGAAGAACGCATGGATGATGTAAATACTGTCATTCAAACGGCCATTGAAAATATCATAAAAGTTGGCGAGACATTAGATATTCCCGTTGTCGCTACAGGAGATGTTCACCATGTCTTGAAAAGTGAGAAGAAGTACAGAGACATCTATGTTCAAACACCTGTCGTTGGCGGTGGCTTACACCCACTTGCGAATTTTAAAAATATTCCAAGTCAGTATTTTAGAACAACCAATGAAATGCTTGATGCCTTTCCATTTTTAAATGATGAAACAACACATAAAATCGTCGTAGAAAATACCCAATTAATTAACAACAAAATTGAATTTGTCAAGGCATTCCAAAAAGAACTCTATGCCCCTAACGATGATTTTCTAGCGTTAGAAGGCATACCATCTATTGAAAATAAACTCATCAAAATGGTTAGCGATAAAGCGAAAGAAATATATGGTAATGATGTTCCAAAACTTGTTCAAGACCGAATAGATAAAGAAATTAAAAGTATTACAGAAAATAAATTCTCTACAGTCTACTTTATCTCTCATTTACTCGTTAAAAAATCGCTTGACGAAGGCTATTTAGTCGGTAGTCGTGGATCAGTTGGAAGTTCATTAGTCGCAACACTCATGGATATTACAGAAGTGAATCCTTTGCCTCCACATTATGTCTGTCCTAAATGTCATTTCTCATCATTTAAAATGACCAAAGAACAAAAAATGACTTATGGGTTATCACAAGAAGAAGAAACGTTACAAGCAATCCTTGATCGGTATGATACAGGGTTTGATTTGCCTAAAGAAATTTGCCCTGCATGTGGCGAAGAACTTCACAAAGATGGACACTCAATTCCTTTTGAAACCTTCTTAGGATTTAAAGGCGATAAAGTCCCAGATATTGACTTAAACTTTAGTGGTGAATATCAACCTATAGTACATGAATATATACGTAAAATCTTCGGTGTTGAACGCGCCTTTCGGGCAGGAACTATCTCAACCGTTGCGGAAAAAACAGCGTTTGGATATGTCAAAGGCTATCTTGAGTCTAAAAATATGACGATGCGTAGCGCCGAAATTCAACGTAGCGCCACCAGAATTACTGGTGTTAGACGTTCAACTGGTCAACACCCTGGCGGAATTGTTGTCGTGCCAACTTATAAAGAGATTTATGATGTTACTCCAGTACAATATCCAGCTGATGATACATCAAGTAATTGGCGAACCACGCACTTTGACTATCACAGTTTTGAAGACAACTTATTTAAATTAGATGTCTTAGGACATGATGATCCAACAATGATTCGTTACTTAATGGATTATGTCAAAGAACACCCTATTGACTTTCCATTTACAGACGCAAGAGATATCCCATTAGATGATCCTCATATTTATGGAATGCTTAACTCGACAGAAGCCATTGGACTGACTAAAGAGGATTTAAATAGTGAAGTCGCAAGTTTTGGAATTCCTGAAATGGGAACCAAATTTGTCCGTGATATGTTGACAGATTCACGACCAAAAACATTCGCTGATGTAGTAAAAATCAGTGGATTATCACACGGGACAGATGTATGGATTAACAATGCAAAAGACCTAGTTACAGGTCATAATCAACGATTTGGTACGATTCCATTTAAAAACGTTATCGGATGTCGTGATGATATTATGGTCTACTTAATCCAAAACAATATGCCAGAAGATGTCGCCTTTGAAATATCAGAGTTTATCCGTAAAGGAAAAGCACAATTTCAACCAGATAAGTGGGATGGATATAAGGACATTATGAAGCAACACAACATTCCTGATTGGTATATTTGGTCTTGTGGGAAGATCAAGTACATGTTCCCAAAAGCCCACGCAACAGCATACGTAATGATGGCTTTACGCATTGCTTGGTTTAAATACTATCATCCAATTTTATTCTATAGTGCCTACTTTTCTAAACGCGCAAGTGACTATGACATATACGCTTTTTTAGGTGGCGAATATGAAATAAGAAAACGGATGAATGACATTGATGAGCAAGGTAATCGTGCATCCGATCGTGACAAGCGTGTCTACACTGTTTTAGAAATTGCACTTGAAATGGTCAAACGTGGATTTAGCTTTAAAACAATTGATATTAATGCGTCTGATGCTACTGAGTTTAAGATTACAGATGATAAGAAGCAACTCTTATTACCGTTTATCACGGTTGATGGACTAGGCCTCAAAGTTGCACAATCCATTGTTGCCGCAAGAGAAGAAGCCCCTTTTAAAACACAAGAAGATATAAAAAATAGAACGAGTCTATCAAAAACACTATTCAATAAACTTGATATGTTAGATGTCTTTGAGGGCATACCTGAAGACTCACAAATGAATTTATTCAATCTTTAATAATATAAAGAATGGTTACAATCAATGTATCCATTCTTTTACATTTGTATTGAGAATGAGATAAAACCTGATATAATAACGGTATTGAAAGAAGTGATGTTTATGACACATAAATTTATAGGTTATTTACTTGCGATGACAACAGTAACTATATGGAGTTCAACATTTGTTATCACTAAATTAGTACTTGAATATATTACTCCATTACAAATATTAACAGTGAGATTGTTGACTGCGACGCTTTTTCTATTTATTATCTATCCTAAGTTTCGCAAACCAACATCAATAAAAACAGAACTTTTGTTTTTAGGAAGTGGTCTAGGATTAGGCTTATATTTTATATTTGAAAATACCGCGGTGGATATGACGTATCCAAGTAATGTTGGCTTGTTAGTTGCTTTATCCCCTCTTTTTACAGCTATCATTAGTTCTTTTCGTGAAGATAAGTCATACTTTGTTTTAAAAAACATTATCGGTTTAATCATGGCATTAGTTGGTGTTGGGTTTGTTGTGTTTGGCAATAGTGGTGTCAAAGGCATAGAACCTTTAGGAGACTTTTTAGCTATACTAGCAGCTTTAATGTTTTCAATTTATACAGCCTTTTTAGCATCTGTTTATGAAGAGTATCACATTATTCAAAAAACGCGTAAAGTCTTTATCTATACCTTCTTAGTCTTAATCACCTATCATCTTTTCTTTGGGACGACATTAATCTGGGAAACAGTAAACAAAACGACAGTATTTGGCGTCTTGTATTTAGCTATCGCAGCATCGTCACTTGCCTTTCTTTTATGGAATAAAGCGATTGCCTTAATTGGAACATTTAAAACCAATGTCTTTATCTATATGGTTCCTGTTGTCACGATGATAATGAGTTACATAATAGTAGATGATCCCATTACATTACTTAATACATTTGGAACACTCATTATCATTATTGGTCTTTATATAACTGAAAAGGAATCTAAGCAAGTAGCTTAGATTCCTCTTTTTTATTGGTGTCCTTCTTTTGGTACAATACAAATAAACTTAAAAGGTTCGTTAGATGTATTTTTAAATTGATGTAATGTGTTCGCATCAACATAAGCGTAGGATCCCGGACTTAATGGATGTAGTTTATCATCAATCTGTAAAGAACCATGTCCTTCAAGGACATAATTAATATGTGGCCAAGGATGTTCATGTTTTGGTGTATGCCCACCTTTTTCAACGGTAAGTACACGCATAACATGGCTATCCCACCCTTCTTTTTCACCAACTAAAACTTGAATTGATGTATCTTTAACTAAGTCACTAACAATTTGCTTAGTTTGTGTTTGTTTAATGTGATTAATAATCATTATTTGCCTCCTGTAAGATGTGTTTAAGGTGTAACTGGGTTGAGAACACCATCTTTGGTTAAGAATGTTGTATCATCATTATTCATATACTCAGTATCTGGATAACTATCAGCACCATTAATTGTTTCATATGGGCCAACGATTTCAGGTGTGACTATATTTCTAACAATCATACTTGTTGCAACTGTATCTTGTCCAGCTGCATCTAGACTATTTAGCGTACTTAAGTCGAATGATACACTGGTGAAATCAGTGGTTACTTCTTGTGTAGCTTGAATAAAGTATTTAATTTCATCTCTAGTTATTAGGGTACCGGCATAACTGAATGTGTTTTCTGCTAAAGCAGGAATGTCTGAAGCAATATTAGCATTTCCTCTTAACATATTATCGAGTGTTGTATGAACACTAGAACTAATTAATAAAGTCGTTAAATCAGTGTCACTCATTGATGTAATAGTCGATGCATTCATACCGCCATTAAAGTCACTAACACCAAGGACTTCTAGCGATTCAAGCAATCGTATTAGTTCAACTTTTTCAATGTGCGTATCGCCAACACTATTTACATGGATTGCTTCTCTAAATTCTGTTGGAACGAGTAATGTTGTTGTTCCAACTGGTGTTGTTTCATCCCCTGCAGTAGGTAAAATTTTACCTGAAATGGTTGCTTGTAGTGAAGCACTTGTTAAAACGATATTAAAGTCAGCCGCAAAGATGGTTGTAGGATCAAATGTTAAAGCGCCAAAGTCCGTTAATCCCATTTCTTCTAACCCATCCATAATCGCATCAATTTCGGTTTTATTAACATAAGTGACATCCGTTTGTACAATACGTATTGTGTCACTAGTGTTCACGTTTACATCAGGGATAACTAAGGTATCTCCCCCTGAAGTATTTAAGAGTTTGTTTGATAAAGTAGCTTGAAGTATTGAGGAGAGTAAAATCGTATCTCTTTCAGCAAAGAATTCACTTGAATTAAGTTCAGCACCAAAGGTGTCTAGGTTGCTATAACCCATTGCTGTAAAGGCATCGATAAGCGCTTTAATTTCCTCTTTAATAATATACTCTTCAGGCGCAACAGTTAATCGGATTTCATTACCAACAGTTTCCCCATCTTGTGTATAGTTTGGTACAATAACAAGATTATCTGTGTCATCTAAAGCAATCACTTTATCCGTGATTGTACGGTGTATAGAAGCACTGCCGAGTAAAATATCTTGATTAGTTGTATTAGAGATTAAGGTAAAATCAAATGTTCCATCCACATTTCCTATATCCGAAATGTTTAAGACTTCTAATGCTTCAATGGTAGCTTTGATTTCATCCTTTACAATAAATAAAGTACTATTGACTGTTTCTTGAATGACATTATTATTCACATCTACATCCGGAACATTCAAGAAGGTATCGCCTAAGTCAACCATTTGTTTTGTAATAGTTGCATGCATAGCGGCACTATTTAATAATACATCTTGATTTGTATCATCATATATATTTGATAGATTAATTGAACCAGTAAATGAATTGATATCGGTTATATTAAGTACTTCAAGTGATTCAAACATCGCCCCTATTTCAGTTTTAGAAACATAGGTGAAGTCGGTATTATCTCCTGCATTTCCAACATCTATTTTAACAGCAACACTGTCAATATCTGTAGATGGTATGCGTAATGTTCCATCACCTAAATCTAGCAACTGTTTAGAAATAGTTCCTTGCATTGTCGATGATGCTAATAAGGTATTACGTTTTGTTTCATCAAAGAATGTTGTTAGGTTAATGCTTCCATTAAATGATGTCACGTCTGTGATACCGAGTAAATCCATGCCTTCAAATACAGCACTTAATTCTGCTTTAGTAATATATTCTGTATCCGTATTATTCAGTGGATCTCCGACAGCAACACGTATTTTTGTTGTGTCATCTTCTGCGAAATGAGGAACAACAAATGCCGTTGTGGCAGTAGATTCTAAATCAATGACTTGTTTAGAGATGGTTGCTTGAATGGTAGAAGATGCTAGAAACTCACTTCTGTTATCCACAGGAGTTGTGGCATCTGGGTCGTAAATAGTACTTAGATCAATCGCACCATCAAATGACCCAACATCTGTTAATCCTAAAATGTTAAGGGCATCTATTATAGCTTCTATTTCATCTTTACTAATAAACTCTGTTTCATTACCACTTGGGCCAACGAGTAAACGGATAGTTGTGCTGTTATCTTCAGCAAAATGTGGTATTGAGATATTACCTGCGGTATCTTGATCGATTAATTGATCCGAGATTGTCGCATGCAATGTTGCACTATCTAGCATTGTAATAATATTATTAGGATCACTTGTAATACTAGCAAGATCAATTGATCCTGTAAATGTATCAAAGTCTGTAATACCAAGAATCTCTAATGCATCTAGTATAGCGATTATTTCATCTTCAGTAATATATTCAGTATCGGTACTATCATTTGTATCGCCGACAGTAATTCGGATTGGATTCGTATCAACGTCTTCATATGGGACTTTAATCGTTTCAGTGCCTAAATCAAAGATTTGTTTTGAAATAGTCGCATGTAAGATGGAAGAATCTAATAAGGTATCTGCATCTGCAATGACTTCAGTTAAATCTAAACTATCGACAGCGGTAAAATCAGTAATATTCAACGTTAATAAACTTTGCAGCATGGCATTTAATTCTGCTTGTGCAACATAGTTTAGGCTATCTTGTGTATCTTCAATAATGACGTTTCCGCCTGTTTCTGTGAAATAAGGGACAGTCAATATTGCACTTGCGCCTTCTGCTTGTTCAAATAACATTTGTGAGAGCGTCGCATGGACAAGCTTTGAGTCAAATAGTGTGTTAGATTTTGTTGTGTCTAAAATGGTAGGATCAGCGTCTGTGCCAAGATTTTGTATAATTGAGGCATCAAATGTCATATTTTCCAGGTCAGTGAAACCTAAAACACCCACTGCTTGGAATAATTTGCTGATTTCAGTTTTACTGACAACATCTTGATTGACACCATCAACGCTAATTGTGGTTAATGCACTGTTAGGCACAGTTAAAATACTGCCACCTTGATCGATGATAATATTACCTATCGTAGCGGATAAAATATCTGATGTGGTTAAGGTATTAATAGAGGTGTCGCTTAAACTAAATGCTTTGGCAATATCAAAGCCTTGTTCTTCACAGACTGTGTCACCTTCATCACACGCTAAATCATTGACAAGAACTGTAGCTGCACTTGCCACGTTTTTAAGTTCTGACGCGAGTAAATAGTTATTCGCATCTAACACACTGTCAGGAATGATTAATGGTGTGGTTCCTAAATCCATATTAAGTAAGAAATCACTAATCGTCGCAACCAGTAATTCTGAATCAAAGATGGTATCAATTGTTGGGTCATCGAAGTTTGCGATGACATCGAGACTAATATTATTAAAGTCAAAGTCTTCTGCCACATTAGTAATGGCATTGACGGCTTCTAATATATTACGTAACTCTCCGGCAGTTTGTAAGTTGCCATCATTGTCATACACATCAAACCAATTCACACCATCGGGTACAACAATGACATCAAGTCCCTCAATACCTGCGGTTCCATCAAAGATGTTTTTTAGTGCGTGGCTTACAATTTCTGATTGTAGTAAAACGGTGAAGTCCATGTCTGATAAAGCACCTATTAAAACATTCGGATCCCCTGCTTGAAGTTGACCTACAGTAATATTCGTATCTAATACGGCTTTAGCAACTTCACCAAAAGCTTGATATTCATTTTCCCATGTCACGCCTTGTGGTACCGTGATAACGGCACTTAATTGTCCGCTTTGACGTTCTAATAATGGCTCGAGAGCAACGTAGGCAGCTAGTGTCGCTATTTCTGATTGGCTAAGTGAATCGAATAAGTCTTTGACTTCTGTACCATCTAATGTGACAGTAGTTAAATCTGTATCATCATTCATAATGCCGGCCGTATTGATTAAATCAAAACCAGTCCCGGCTACTGCACCCAAAGTAGATAATTCACTCGCCCAATCAATGGCATATAAATCCTCAGTTGGTATCTCTAATGGGGTTTCAAAATAGCCACTTGCAATGTCAATTCCCAGTGGAATCATTGATGTGACAAATTTACTTTCAGATAAGGTAACGAATAAAGCTGTGACTTCATCACCTGTAATGTCACTGATATCGTTTGTTTGTCTATAATCTGAACTCAGTAAAATATTGGCTGTTTCAGCCATAGTATCAAGTTCATTACGTAATAAAACTTTATCTTCTTCTATATAGAAAGAGAAGACGGTGTCAAATAAATATAAGTTTAACGGTACTTGGGCATTATAATTTTCATCCGTATAAGTCACTTTATAAGCGTATTCAACAAATAGGTTGTTGTTGTAGCCATCAATCATATTACGTGTTTCTGTAATGGTCGATTGCATATTTGTTGGGATATCAATTAAACCTGTCGCCATCGGCTCAGGCGAGATATTGTTTTGATATAGGGGATCATATGGATTATAATCATTGGCCAAATAGATTGTTTCAATGGTTTGGGCTGTTTGAGTTGTTTCTTCAGGTAATAAGACTAAGAAGCTTTCTGTGATATTTAGCATACCACCAAGCATGATCAACCCAACAAACGCACTTACTGTACCTTTTGCAGCACCGGCAAACGCACCAAGTAATGGTTTTTTCTTTTTGATTTTTTGTTTTTTCGCAAATTTCTTTTGATCCTTAGCCAGTCTGGCTTGATCTTTTTTATGTTGGCGTTTTTCTTTTCGTGACATTTGTTTAACCATTTTTTTCATGTCTTTCCGATGACGTTTTTCTTCCTTGCGGTACTTTTTATGGTCTTTTTTGCCTTTTAATGTACGTTCTTCACCATTATAGTCTAGAATAACCTCTTTATTGCTTCCTGAGAAGAATAAGACACGAATGACATACGCGATAAAGCGGAACACAATTTGTCCGATAGTAAAGTATACAATCGCATATATTATCTTCACAACAAATAGCGATATTCCCGTGACAAACGAGATGAATACATCATTGCTCATTGTATCACCAACATAGCTACCTGCATATGTTTCTACAAGTGTAAATACGGCATTACCGAGTGTCGTAACACCGGAAAGTTCTGGAACATAGGGCGCTGCCATATCAAAGACACTTGGCATTTCTAAGACCCAAAGGGCATCGACAACGGCATCAATCGTAATAAAAAAGAAGGCATAGAAAAGAACAAGCACAATTAAGTTGTACAATGTCTTTTTCAGCCCTCGAAAATACCCGATTAAGAAGCCTAGTCCAATGACACCAAAGAATGCAATATTAAAATATAGTTCGTAGTTTAATCCTTGTGGCATAACATCAACCTCACATTTTTTTGTACATATCTATTATTTCATAAAAATTTTAAATAAAAAAACAATACACACCAAATCTATGTATTCGTGATGTATATTACACTTTTCATTTATATTATATCGTAGAGTTTTACAGAAAACAAGAAAATCAATATGAGTTATTGAATGTTTAGCGATGACTTTTAAAAAAATATATGATATAATAATCAACGATTTCAAAAAAGGGAGTGTTAGAAATGAAATTAAGAGGAGAAAATCCTGTCTATAAATACGCTGAAAAAAGTGGGCTTTATGACTATGGTAATAGCTATAGTGCAACGTACCAAGGGGTTGCTTTAAAGACGTTTTATCTACTAGTCATTACAGCTGCATTTGCATTGGTATTTGCGTATCGTTTAAATGTGGAAACATTTGGTACAGGACGAATGATAGGAGTTATGATTGGAGCCCCAATTATTGCGATTATTGCGGTGATTGTTACTCATCGCAAACCTGAAATAGGAATGTTCACAACGTTGATTTATGCTGGTGCAGAAGGGACATTTATCGGTTTTATTAGTGCCTTGTATGGATATATGTATGGTGGTCAAATCATACAAATGGCCTTAATGGGAACCTTTGGTGTTTTAGGAGGCATGTTGTTCTTATATTCAACAGGTATTATTCGCGTGGGGAATTTCTTTAAAAAAGCGATGATGAGTGCCTTAGTAGGATTAATCTTTGCCTCAATCTTATTATTGATTTTATCATTCACAGGAATTGCTATGCAGACGTTTGAAACACTTTATATTGGGATTGTCGTGTTAAGTGTTATTATCTCAAGTTTATTTTTATTATATGATTTTAAAATGGTCACAGAGTTTGTTGATGCGGGGGCCCCAAAAGAAATGGAGTGGTCACTTGCATTAGGGTTGGTTGTTACTATTGTGTGGTTATACTTAGAACTCTTGCGTTTATTTGCGATTATCGCTGGAAAACGAGATTAATAATTATAGGTGTTAAGCATTATGCTTAACACCTATTCCTTTGAATAACAGTTGCATTATATTATCATCATGTTATAATACTAATTGTAAAACGTAGACATAGTCATAGTAGTAACACAAAAGACGATATCAGAGAGAGGTTGCAATGGTGTGATGACCTTTATCGACTTGTTATGAATTCAACTATCGAGTGACGCCAATCCCGTCCGTCTCATCCACGTTAACAGATGCTTAAGAGCCTAACGGAACTAAAGGTGGTACCGCGGAAATTATTTCGTCCTTTTTATAAAGGACGATTTTTTTATTACAATAAGACAAAGGAGTGACAATTATGGCCATTAAAGAACGGTTAAATTCAATTAAAGAGAAGGCCAAAAAAGCCATTAACCAAGCGCAAACAATGGTAGATCTAAATGACATTAAAGCGAAATTTTTAGGAAAGAAAAGTGCGTTTAATGATATTATGAAATCGATGAAAGACTTGTCTAAAGAAGAACGCCCAGTTGTTGGAAAAGAAACCAATCTTGCTAAGCGTGATATTCAAACCTGGATAGACGAGAAGCGACAAGAACTTCATGATTTAGAAGTACAAAAACAGATTGAAGAAGAAACCGTCGATGTGACAATGCCAGGAAAAGTGTTTCATCCAGGGACAACACATCTTCTTACTCAAATAACAGATCAGATAGAAGATGTCTTCATTGGTATGGGGTATGAAGTGATGGAAGGACCAGAGATTGAAATTGATGAATATAATTTCGAGAAACTGAATTTGCCGAAAGATCATCCCGCAAGAGACATGCAAGATACCTTTTATATTGATGACACATTGTTATTAAGAACACATACATCACCAGTACAAGTTAGAACAATGCTTGATAAGGGCGGTAAAGAACCTGTTAAAATTATATGCCCTGGCAAAGTTTATCGACGAGATGAAGATGACGCAACGCATAGTCATCAATTTATGCAAATAGAAGGGCTAGTGGTTGATAAAGATACAACCATGGCGGATTTAAAAGGGACATTACTCGTCATCGCAAGAGAGATGTTTGGACAAAATCGTGATATTCGCTTACGTCCTTCCTATTTTCCATTCACCGAACCAAGTGTTGAAGTCGATGTTAGCTGTCATAACTGTGATGGAAAAGGATGTCATATTTGTAAACACACCGGATGGATAGAAGTATTAGGTGCTGGTATGGTTAATAATAATGTTTTAGAAGCCAGTGGCTATGACAGTAGTGTGTACCAAGGATTTGCCTTTGGTGTAGGAGTGGAACGAATTGCGATGTTAAAGTATAAGATTAACGATATACGTCAATTTTATACCAATGATTTACGCTTTAACAAGCAATTTAAGTCATGAAAGATTTAGTTGTTATTATCAATGGCGCTGGGACAACTGGTGGCGAATTACGTGGCTTATATAACTATTTAAAGAAGAATGATGAGTATTTTGTCTATTATCCAGGTATCATGCCAGGGGCATTTGTTGGAAACTATTTCCCTAAAGCAAAAACGAAAGACTTCATTCAATTTATTGATGAAACTACGGAAGTGATTAACCAAAAAGGCTTTAGAAATGTTTACTTGATTGGGTATTCTTTAGGCGCGAGTACCGCAGCTATTTTAGCGGCTAGAAACCATCGTGTAGATAAAGTCGTATTAATCGCACCGATTGTTAAGAATCCCAATTATCGAAAGTTTTTAAAAGGTCTCAGTTCAAGCTTAGCCCATTCTAAAAAGTTAACCCGTGTTCAAGAAATTTTTTATAAAGAGTTTATAAGACGTTTTGTCTTAGTGCCAAAGATTCATATTTGGCATTTGCAGTTATATCTTCACTATACTAAACGGTACTTAAAAATGATTAATGTACCTACCTTAGTGATTGAAACTACTAAAGATGAGTTAGTGAAGAAAAAGTCAATCGATCAAATTGAAAAAAGTATGGGGGATGTACCATTTAGACGTTACAAAGTGGATTCGAGTCATTTCTTATTCTTTGATAAAAGTGTGCGCAACGATGTCATCCATACGATCGATGACTATCTGAAGGAGGAGATATCATGAATATTTCACTAAATTGGCTAAAAGACTTTGTTGATGTGGCCATTGATAAAGACACTTTAGCAAATCTATTTAATATACATTCCGCAGAAGTAGAATCGGTAAAAGAATTAGTCAATGCTAATCAATTAACTGTCGGAAAAGTGTTAGAAAAAACAGCGCATGAAAATGCGGATAAATTAAGTGTTTGCCAAGTTGATTTAGGCGATTCTACAGAACAAATTGTGTGTGGGGCACCAAATGTTCAGGCTGGACAAATGGTCATTGTCGCAAAACCGGGCGCAGTCTTACCGGGGAATTTTAAAATTAAATCATCGACTATTCGTGGCGTAAAAAGCAATGGGATGATTTGTAGTTTGCCTGAACTGGGTATCGACAAAAAGTATGCGGATGCGAGTGGTATCCACGTCATTCAAGAAACATGCGAACCTGGGGATAACCCGCTTTCTGTTATGGCGTTAGATGATCAAGTTATAGAGATTGACATTTTACCAAATCGTCCTGATTTATTAAGCATGATGGGTGTTGCATATGATGTGAGCGCCATTTTAGAAAAGCCGATTACATTAAAAGAGATTCGTGTGGATGAAATTGATAAACCGAACGATGTCACTATTAAATTATCGACAGACCAATGCATGAGTTACTACGCTAGAGTCTTAGAAAATGCACAAATAAAATCATCACCACGTTGGATGCAATCACGTTTAATTGCCGCTGGGATTCGTCCAATTAATAATGTGGTTGACATTACAAATTATGTTATGTTAGAGACAGGTCAACCGTTACATGCTTTTGATTATGATTTATTAGACAGTGATACAATTGATGTTCGCTTGGCTAAACACGGAGAAACACTACGCACCCTTGATGAAGTTGAACGGCAATTATTAACCGATGATATTGTGATAACGAATGGGAAAAAGGCTGTCGCACTAGGTGGTGTGATGGGTGGGTATGATACTGAAATCTCATCGAGTACAAAACGAATTCTTTTAGAGAGTGCGGTCTTTGATCCAACACATATCAGAAAAACATCATCGCGTTTAAATCTTCGTAGTGAAGCATCGATGCGTTTTGAGCGTAAAGTAGATCCTAAACGGACACAATACGCCTTAGAACTAGCGACACATTACTTTAATAAATATGCGCACGCAGATGTGTTAAAAGGAATACAAAAAGTCGATAATACATCCCATAAAGAATTGTTGATTTCAATCAGCGCAGAGCTTGTCAATAAGACATTAGGAACAAGTTTAAGTGATAAAGAGATAAAGACAATTTTAACGCGATTACATTTTAATCTGTCAGAAAAAGATCAAATGATCATTGTTCATGTCCCAACGCGACGCCAGGATATTGAGACATACCAAGATATCATTGAAGAAATTGGACGTATTTTGGGGTATAATGAACTACCTGTAACCTTGCCAACAACCATTAATCAAGGTAAATTGACAGATTACCAACAATTTAAACGCACCATCAAACACACCTTAGCGCATCTTGGATTAACCGAGGTCGTTACCTATTCATTAACGTCTATAGAACGAGTTCATGAGTTTACAGTAGAACATGACACCCCAGTTCAATTACAGTTACCAATGAGTGCGGACAAGTCCGTATTACGGTTAAGTCAGTTACCTAATATGTTGGAAGTAGCAAAATACAACTATGCCCGTAAACAAACAGATATTAGACTATTTGAACTCGGAAAGTCTTATGCAAAAGATGGTGAAGATGAAATCTTAAGTGGTGTTTTAACCGGTAACTTGTCCCACATAAGTTGGCAAGGACAAGTTGAAGAGATTGATTTCTTTACTGTAAAAGGTATTTTAAACAGTTTGTTTGAGGTGTTGAGTTTATCCCATTTAACATTTGAACCAACAAATCGATATAAAGAATGTCATCCAGGTCAAACAGCCATCATTAAAGATTATCAAGGCGAAGTTGGATTTTTAGGAAAACTTCACCCTGAATATGCTAAAAAGCATGACTTAGAAAATACGTATGTCTTCGAACTGGATCTATTACGTCTTTATGACTATAGACGGGTATTAAGGAGTGCGAAAGCGATAAATAAATATCCTGAAGTGACGCGTGATTTATCGGTTATTGTTACTGAAGAAGTTACCGCTAATAGATTAGTTGATCAAATTCAAAAAGATGGTAAACGATTATTAAAAGATGTTGAGATTACTGATTTATATCAAGGTGAGCACCTTGAAGCGCATCAAAAATCATTAACTATTCGTCTTACATTTACTGACGAGAATAAAACGCTTAAAACAAAAGACGTTGACCAACGTGTTGATGCGATTGTCAAAGGTCTTAAAAGTAATATTGATGCGATTATTAGAGATTATTAATAGGATTAATCCACTTAAAAACACTTCATTATGAAGTGTTTTTTTAGTATAGTTATCTGCTTTAATATTTGAAATAGGCGTTAGTTTAATAATTGTTTTACGACTTTAGGAATATCTTTATTCTCTATTCCAGAATAGGGAAATATTATACTGTTGGATTGATCAATTAATTGATATTTATAAGCGTATTGATGACACTTTTTAATAAACGTATTTAGATGGTGTTTTTGTTTAAAATCAAACACAATATGTAAGTTAGCATCTGTTGAGCGTATAGTAAAATGATTTTTTTGGTATCGTTTTATTGCCTCGAGCATAATTTCATTTTTATCTTTATAAATTTTTGATAATTTTTTTAGATGGCGGTAATAAAGACCACTTTTCATATAATTAGCGACACTTAATTGCTCTAACTTACTCACACCTTGGGCGTAATTGAAGAAATCTTTTTTATATAGATTATACAGTTTAGGGGGTAAGACCATATAACTCATTCTTAGTGAGGGAAGTAATGTTTTTGAAAAGGATCCTATATAGATTACATGGGCATGATCAAAACTTTGAATAGCGGGTATAATCTGACTATTATACCGCATTAAAAAATTATAATCATCTTCTATGATATAGCTATCAAAAGTATGTGCCCAGGTGATAAGTTTGTTTCGGTCATTGACTTTTAATATATCACCGCTTGGATACATATTTGAAGGAGATATATACAGAAAATCGGCCTCTGTTTTGAGTAAGTTATCAAAGGTGTTCCTTCCGATACATTGAAAATCGTATTGTCTAAAGATATTGATGGCTTTTGTGAATTCTGGTTTTAAATACATAACACTCGTACGATTGCTTAATCCAAGCAAGATGTGTAGTAATGATTGTATTCCCGCACCAATAATGATTTGATTTACATCGCACATGACGTTTCGTTCATCTCTCAAGAAGGCTTGGATTTCTTTACGTAAAGCAAGTTCACCACTTGGGTGACACGGCTTTCGTAAATTATCTTCTTCGTAATTCAATACCTGATTGAGCATTCTTTTATACTCTTTTGTCTCAAACATGCAAGGTGTAATTTGATCATTTGGATGATTATGATATCCAATTGGTTCGAGTGATAAAGACGTCGATGTCGAAGCAACATTATGGATATTCATGACATAATATCCACTACGAGGGCGTGAGGCAATATACCCCTCAACAGCTAATTGGTGATAGGCTTTTTCTACCGTTGTGGTGGATATATTATGTGTTTTGGCATATTGCCTAATTGACATCAATTTACTATTTGCGGGGTAATAATCATTCATGATGTTTGCTTTTAAGGTCTCATAGACTGTTTCATATAATAATTTTTTAGCCATCTGTCCATCTCCTTTTGGTGATAATTTATGTTTCTAGAATGACAATATTATATCGCATATCGTCTGAAATAACAAACAAGAATCGTATACACATTGCATTATTTAAGAAGTGTGATACAATATTATAAGCATTAGATGAATGAATATTTGAGGAGTTTTAAAATGGAAAATCTATTTAATTACACGTTACAAGAACTTGAAGAATATCTTGTTAATAAAGGCTTTAAAGCGTTTAATGCAAGACAAGTTTTTGAATGGATATATAAAAAAGATGAAACAGACTTTAGCCAGATGAGCAACTTAAGTAAAAAGTTGCGTGGTTTTTTAGATGAGACGATGACAGTTAACACATTAACTGTCGTATCACACCAAACAAGTCGTGATGGTACACAAAAGTTTTTATTTAGATTAACAGATGGACAAGTTATTGAAACGGTTTTGATGAAACACAACTATGGAAACAGTGTATGCGTTACCTCCCAAATCGGTTGTAATATGGGATGTAGCTTTTGTGCATCGGGACTTTACAAAAAAACACGTGATTTAACACGGGGTGAAATTGTTCAACAAATCATGACCGTAAAATCATTGATTAATGAGCGTATTAGTCATGTTGTTATAATGGGTATAGGCGAACCTTTTGAAAATTATGATCACACCATGGCCTTTATCGATATCATTAATAGTCCTTACGGCTTAGAGATTGGGGCACGACACATCACCGTATCTACAAGTGGCATTGTCCCACGGATATATGATTTTGCGAAGGACCCAAAACAAGTTAATCTCGCAATTAGTTTACATGCGCCAAATAACCGTTTACGAACGCAAATTATGAAAATAAATAACGTCTATCCAATTGAGGATATCTTAAAAGCGGTGAAGTATTATATTGACCAAACTAACCGTCGTGTAACCTTCGAATACATATTACTGTCAGGTGTCAATGATTCCATTGCTCACGCCGACGAGTTAAGTAATGTGTTGCGGGGGATCAATTGTTATGTCAATTTGATACGCTATAATGTTGTCGAAGAATTTAGTTATCAAGGCACGCCTCAAAACCAAGCTAAAGCATTTCATGATCGGTTAATGGAACGCGGTATAACTGCAACATTAAGACATGAAAAAGGTGGCGACATTGATGCTGCTTGTGGTCAATTACGTTCAAAAGATATCAAAGAGAATGCGTGATGCATTCTCTTTTTTCTTGCATTTATATAAAAAGTCATTTATTATATGAGTGTACTCATATTAGGAGGTGACCTATGGCTAGAACGACAAAAAAGCAACAAGAAGAACGTAAAAGACGTATAATTGAAGTCGCATCAAAAAAGTTTTTAGAACACGGATTTGAAGCAACATCGACAAAAACGATTGCGAAAGAAGTGGGAATTGCAGAAGGGACATTGTTTAATTACTTTGACTCAAAAACAGACTTGTTCTTCGAAATAATTAATCAAGATATCCAACAAAAAATGACTGTTTGGCATGATACAATTAAGGAAGAGAAAGACATCGCAAAAGCTATTGTTACCGAAATGAAACGCATTTTGAAATTACTTTTAAAACTACCAAAACGCCTTTTGGCGGAGTTGACTGTTCAAACGATAAAACTTGCGAAAAAGAATCCAAGTAAGTTGAAGCATTATGCAGACATAGATTTTCAATACATGGCACGAATTGAAGAATACTTCAATCAGTTAAAAGCACGTGGTTTTTTTCAATCATTAAATAGTAAGTATATGAGTGAAATTATCTATAGCATTATGGTATATGAGTTAATGATCTATGTTTACGATAAAAAGCGGAGTAAAGAAATGTTATTTAACACGGTTGAAGATAAAGTTTATATGGTTCTAAAAGAAAGACTGTAGGAGGTAAACAATGAGTATTGTATTAGAAAAAGTGACGAAAGTGTATCGATCTGGAGAAGTTGAGACAAAGGCGTTAAAAGAGGTATCAATTAACTTTCAAGAGGGCGAAATTGTGGCTATTTTAGGACCGAGTGGGAGTGGAAAATCGACACTTTTGAATGTTTGCAGTGGATTAGATGTACCAACAGATGGTAAGATTCAGATTGATGAGGATATTATTAGTGAGATGTCGACAAAAGAATTAACCAGGTTCAGACGTGATAATCTTGGATTTATTTTCCAGCAACATAATCTCTTACAAACCTTAAGTGTTAGAGAAAATGTAGAAGTTGGTCGGGCTGTGAGTAACGATCCATTTGAGACAGAAGAAATCATTGACCGTGTAGGGTTAACACCTAATATTGATAAGTATCCATATCAAATAAGTGGTGGTGAAGCACAGCGTGTTAGTATAGCACGTGCCGTCGTTAAAAATCCAAAAATTCTATTTTGCGATGAACCTACTGGCGCACTTGATGAAGACACTGCAAAAGAGATTTTGACTGTCTTAGAAAACTTAAATGCTGAGTATAAAACAACTATTTGTCTTATTACTCATAATCCAAATATTGCGAAGATGGCAGATCGTATAGTTAAGCTCAATTCAGGTGAAGTGATCGATAGTTTTGAAAACGCAGACAAGCACAAAGCAAAGCATATAAGTTGGAGTTAATATGTTATTTCGGAATGTGTTTAGAACACTGAAGAAAAAATGGCTACAACTGTTTTTGCTTGGACTTATTATGGTCATGAGTAGTTTTATATATACCATGATGAGTTATAGTATTGATACACTCCTTGAACCGACAGAAGAATATTTTGATCAGGCGAATCAGGAAGATTTTGCGATTGGATTAGCGGATGGCTTATTTGAAGACGATTTAGCTGTGATTCAATCAAACTGTCCCCAAGTACTACAAAATCATCCTGATGTATATACAGTGAGTGGGCTATATGACATTGACCGCACATGTTATAAGAGCGTAATGACACATCGAATTGAAGCAATCGAGTCAATATATGAAGATATTACATTGGAATTAAGAGAGTATAAAGATATCTATTTTACATTCAATAATCGTTCAGTGAGAATGCGTGTCTTAAAAGAAAATGATATGATAAATACAACATATGTTATTGAAGGTGGATTACCTCAAAATGATAGGCACATAACAATCACAGAAATCTTTGCTAAAAAACATAATTTATCGATTGGCGATACATTGACCATTAATGAAAAGGATTATGAAATAACAGCTTTTACACTCTTCCCTGATTATAGTTTAACCATTCTGTCAGAAACACTTATTATAGATAATACCTCACAAACAATTGGCACTGTGACAGATAGTGAATTTACACGGATTAATAGTGATATTGGTTTCGATATAGCAGGAACAACATCTCTCACAGATGAGGCATTTACCGATACTGTAATTGACACTATTTATGACCAAGGACTCCCGTATATTACAAGCGCAACCTTAACAATTAACAATATGCGAAGCGGCGCTATTTATTCAGAGTTGTCTGGTGGCCGTGCAATGAATATTTTTCTGAGTTTAATGATCGCATCAATCGGATTAATTATAGTGGGGATCATGATTTCTAAAGTCTTAAGTCAACAACGCGGTCCTATTGGCATCTTAAAAGCAATGGGATATACGAATACAGAAATTACATTACCATATATTCTCTTTATCGCAATACTAGCACTACCAACTATTATACTAGGGTATTTTATTGGGTGGTATTTTGCTGAACCGTTTAAGAACATTTACTTAGAATTTTATTTGCTTCCGTATCAAGCGATTGAACAAGATATTAGCACGGTATTTGTGGCAATTATTGTGCCTTATCTGTTTTTATTATTAATCAGTTTTGTCATCATACAAAAGATGTTAAAGAAAGATCCGGTGACCCTCCTTAATCCCGTAGTAACCAGTCAAACGAATAAACTAGTCACTAAGTTATCAGTGTTATTAAAGCCTTTTAATATTAAGACGAAGTTAAAACATTTATTACTTTACAGAAGTATGGTCAAGTTTTTAGTTTTCTTAATAGGCATCTTTTTCGCAGCCTTTACCATTTTGTTTAGTTTCTCGATGACCGGCATGATGGACCGGATGATTTATGATTATTATGAGAATACACATCATGAGACCATAGGGTATTGTGATTACCAATCAAGTTGTCCAGTGTCAGATGATGATGAAAAAGTGATTGAACTATCCAGTGTTTTAGTTAATGAAAGTAATGTTATGTTAATCGGGCTTGATCAGTCGTCTGACATTCATCCTTTGTATAATGATAGTGGGGAGATCATCACTGAGAAAATTAGTGATGGACTAGTAATTACATCATCAATGCACTTGATCGAGAACATTGATATTGGTGATGAGGTTTCTGTTCAAGTCGGAAGCGATTCAACAACGTTAAACGTTGTTGGTATTACAGAAGAATATGGCGCAAGTAAAGCGTATTATAGCCGTAGTTCACTATCAGCGTTTTTAATGGATAATACAACTTACTACAATGCTGTATATAGTCAAACAAACTTGAATGAAGACAATTACTTGCATGTTATCTCAACTAATGATATATTAAAACAAGCAGAAGAGATGCAAGCGTTTTTCAATATGTTTATCATGATTATGATAAGTGTCTCAATCGTATTAGGAACAATCATTATTTATATTTTGACGTTACTAACGATTGAAGATAACTTTTATAATATTTCATTATTTAAAGTAATGGGGTATAATAATAAAGAAATCGACAAGATGATTCTCGGTGGGTACTTAACCTATGGCGTGATTATTTTCTTAATCACAATTCCGATTGCGTTTGCAGGTTTTCAGTTTATGGAACAGTTCTTTGCCGACTTTTATGGGCTGTTATTCCCGGTGTCATTTAAACTTTGGCACGCCGTTCTTGGGTTGGGGATTTACCTTGTGATATTTTACTTAGGAGCCCTCAATGCGAAACATCATTTAAACGATGTCGCATTACAAGAAGCGATGAAAATGTATCAAGTTTAATAGGAGGCAACACATTTGAAAAATGGAAGAATCATTAAATTGATCGGTGGAAAATATACCGTGTTAGGTGAACAAGGTGATGTTATTACGTTAACACCCAGAGGTAAAATGCGCCACATTAATACAAGCCCAAAAGTGGGCGATTTAGTCACGTATAATGACGATTTCATTCAGGAAGTCTTACCCCGTCATAACGATTTAGTTCGTCCCGCCATTGCCAATGTCGATCAAGCGTTATTAATTCATAGTGCTACTCGGCCAACGTTTAGTTTTAATCTCTTAGATCGGTTTTTAACCATTATAGAGAATGAAGATATTACGCCTATTATCGTGGTGACAAAAATTGATTTACTGCGTGATCATGATTTAATAAATTTAAAAGAACAACTTGCATATTATGAAGAGTTTTATGATATATATTATGTAGATGCCAAACATCGTGAGCATATTGAACAACTTGATACCATATTTACTGATAAAATTAGTGTTCTAGCTGGGCAAACAGGCGCAGGAAAAAGCACACTATTAAATGCGATAGACCCCACACTTAATTTAAAAACAGATGATATATCTGATGCCTTAGGACGTGGTAAACACACGACACGACATGTGGAGTTAATTCCGTTATCAGGTGGTCTCATCGCAGATACACCCGGATTTTCTAAACTGGATTTTAGAAATATTGACTTAGATAATGTCCCATTAAACTTTGTTGATTTCTTTGCCTTATCTCATCAATGTAAGTTTAACGGGTGCACACATATCAATGAACCAAAATGTGCCGTTAAGCAAGCACTTAATGATGGAGATATATTACCATCACGGTATGAAAACTATAAACGTATTTATGAAGAAGTAAAAGATATAAAGCCGAAATATTGAGGTGATTAGATGATTATTGCACCATCGATTTTATCTGCAGACTTTGGAAACCTAGAAGCATCGATTGATCGTGTCCATAATGCAAAATGGCTCCATATTGATGTAATGGATGGCCATTTTGTTCCCAATTTAACGATAGGACCTGTCGTCGTAAAAGGGATTCGAAAATATACCAAACAAGTTTTGGATACGCATTTGATGATTACAGATCCGATGAAGTACGCAAAAGCATTTGTTGATGCTGGAAGCAATCGTATAACCTTTCATGTTGAAACAGTTGATGACCCTAAATATGTTATTGATATGCTGCATGAGTTAGATGTTGCTGTGGGTATTTCAATTAAGCCAGACACCAAAGTAAAGAGTATTAAGGAATACTTACCATTCATCGACCAAGTTCTTGTGATGAGTGTTGAACCGGGGTTTGGCGGACAGGAATTTATGCCAGAAGCGTTGAATAAGATTAAAGAATTAGCAATGCTTAAAAAAACAATCAACCCAAACTTATTAATTGCGGTTGACGGGGGCATCAATGAGAAAACAGGGGCACAGTGTAAAGAAGCTGGGGCTGATGTCTTAGTGGCTGGGTCGTTTATCTTTAAGTCTGATAAACCATCAGAAAGGATGGCCAAACTAGGATGAGAGTAAAAATCTTTGCTGAACCACTCACAGAAGCAATCCTTAACTTATACGAGAATGAAGATAATGACTACATTATCGCTGTGGATCACGCATGTTTAACCTTAAAAGAAAAAAATATCCCCATCGATTTAGCGATTGGGGATTTCGATAGTGTCACCAAAGATGAGCGTAAAGAAATTGAAAGTTATGCCAAAGAAACAGAACTGTATAAAGCAAAAAAAGATTATACCGATACGTATCTTGCAGTGACACGAGCACTGTATATTGAACACGATGAAATCACGCTATATGGCGGTGTCGGCAAACGACTAGACCATACACTAGCGAATTTAGATTTATTGTTATTAGGAAATATAAGCATCCAGACAGATGATGCTTTAATTTATACATTAGATCCTGGTCAGTATACAATAGAAAACGGCTTTGATTTCATTTCTTTCTTTGCATTAGAAGATGTTAAAAACTTATCTCTTTCTGGATTTAAATATCCTCTAACATACTTTAATTTAGACCGCTTTGATCCTTTATGTGTCTCAAATGAAGGCGAAGGAAATATCGCCTTTGACGAGGGATGTTTACTGGTTATACATCAAAATGAAAAAAGCACCTGAAAGGTGCTTTTTCATTAAAAAGAGAGAGGGATATTTCATTTATTCCATAAAAAAAGCCGTTGCCGGCTCTTATAAAACACTATGCGCGTTTAACTAAACCACTTTTCAAGGCTCTAGCTGAAACATATACGCGTTTCACATTGCCATCTTCATCGATAATACGAA
This sequence comes from Candidatus Izemoplasma sp., assembly GCA_036172455.1. Lineage (NCBI taxonomy): Bacteria > Bacillati > Mycoplasmatota > Mollicutes > Candidatus Izemoplasmatales > Candidatus Izemoplasmataceae > Candidatus Izemoplasma > Candidatus Izemoplasma sp. The sequence continues at coordinate 224,779 of JAXKVY010000002.1, read as the reverse complement.
CCTTTTGAAGGTTTGACTTCCATCGACGTTTTTCTGTATGAAGTGAGAATGACTTCGTATTACCACTCATACCATTTTTTCCTGTAACATAACATTTGCGTGCCATTGTTATTCCTCCGTTTCTGTATTATAGAATACAAGCAATAAATATAATATCACATAATGGGGAAAAAGCAAGGAAAAAAATATTTTTTTTTACTGCATAAAAAATGCATGAGTAAACTATAGTTGTTATAATGATAAGTAGGTGAGAATATGTTATCGATATATGATGTATTTATGGCGCCTTTAGAGCGCCTTAGAATTGGTAAAAGACGATATGATATATTAAAAGAGGCAAAAGGAAATATATTAGAAATTGGTAGTGGTACCGGCGCTAACTTAAGGTATTATGATATGGATCAAATACATTCCTTATGCATCACAGATGTTAATTTGTCGAAACACTTAACAAAGAAAGCACCTGATATTGCGTGCTTAGAAGAAGCGAGTGCTAGTGATTTACCTTATCAAGATAAACAGTTTGATACAATTGTTCATACATTAGTCTTTTGTAGTGTCAATCACAAACATGTTGGTATGCAAGAATTGAGACGGGTATTGAAAGATGACGGTCAGATTCTTTTTATAGAACATGTGCTACCTAAGAATCGTTTTTTACGAGTGATATTCACGTTTATTAATCCCCTATGGATGCTATTTAGTCGTGAATGCACATTAACACATGACTTTGTAAAAACAGCGAGGGAAAATGGCTTTGATGTCATTCAAAAAGATCATTTTTTTATGACATCATTTATCTCGGGAAAGCTTGTTAAAAAAACAGTCACATAATGTATTTTGAATATCAAAGCATATGATGTATAATATCATTATGATAGGCTATTAGTCTTACTACCTTATTTGTTGCATTCAAATAGTGAATGTGATAAAATATGAAAAGTAAAATAAAATAAAATAAGAACAAATTAGAATACTTAATTAACAATAAATGGAGGAAAATTATGAACCCAACTGTAATTGATGGAAATTTGCTAAAGCTTTTAATTACTAATGGAACCATCGCATTACGTAACGATCATCAACGCATTAATGAACTAAATGTATTCCCAGTACCAGATGGTGATACAGGAAGCAATATGCAATCAACAATGATGAGTGGTGTGGAGGCCATTGCTAATTTAAATGATGAAAGCGTTGAAAAAGTAGCAAAAACTCTATCACGAGGACTATTAATGGGGGCAAGAGGAAATAGTGGGGTTATCTTATCACAACTATTTAGTGGTTTTGCAAAAACGTTTAAGGGGAAAGAAACGGCAAACACTGTAGAGTTTGTTAAGGGATTATTACAAGGTGTTGAACAGGCTTATGGTGCAGTTATCAATCCGGTTGAAGGAACAATTTTAACCGTTGCTAGGGAAGCAGCTGATAAAGCATTAGAAGAAGCCGATGAAAATATGGGGTTACTTGACATCATGAACATTTACTTAAAAGAAGCCGATGCATCATTAGAACGTACACCTGATTTACTCGCTGTACTAAAAGAAGCAGGTGTTGTTGATAGTGGTGGTGCTGGATTCAATGTGATTATTGAAGGAATCATTAAAGCATTAGAAGGCGAAATCTTAGAAGATTCTAAATTTAACACTGTTTCAAGTGTTGGACAAGGCATCGCAAGTTACTCTGGTGTCGCAGATGATTTTGGTTACTGTACAGAATTTATCGTTCACTTCAATGATAGTAAAAAATTTAATGAAGAGAAATTTAGAAAGAAAATCTCACGTTTTGGAGACAGTTTAGTTGTTGTATCTGATGATGAAATCTTAAAAGTGCACATTCATACCAAAACACCTGGAGATGTCTTGAACTTTGGACAACAGTATGGTAGTTTTGCGACAATGAAAATCGAAAATATGTCGTTGCAACATTCAGAGACATTATTACACACACATGAGGATGGAGAAAAATGTGGACATGATCATGGACACATTCCAAATAGCCGATATGGCATAATTACGGTCGTCAATGGTACAGGGTTAAAAAATACTTTTAAAGAAATGGGTGCGAACTGCATCATCGATGGTGGACAAACAATGAATCCATCGACTGAAGATTTTGTCAAAGCTGTTGAATCAATGAAAGCTGATCATGTGATCATCGTACCGAATAATGGTAATGTTATGTTAAGCGCAGAACACGCCGCAAAATATTTAGAAGATTATAGTGTTAGTGTAGTTCCAGCGAAAACAATTGCGCAAGGTTATGCTTCTTTAACAATGTTTGATGCGAACCAAGAGTTGGCAGAAAATCTTGCTGAAATGAAAGAGTTAATTGACAATGTTAAAACAGGAGAAGTGACGTATGCGGTACGTGATACAGAGTTTAAAGGTATCAAAATTAAGAAAGATGAGTTCATTGGTATTCGTGATGGTGAAATCATTACCGCAAACTCACAACGCATCGACACAGTAAACAAACTCATCGAAGAGTTAGTTGATGAGGATTCAGAAATCATCACCGTGATGTTTGGTAATGGTGTCGAAGAAAAAGAACTTGAATCAATCATGCTTCATCTTGAATCACATCATCCTGATGTAGAAGTTGAAGTCATTGAAGGTAATCAAGAAATTTATTCGTATATTATCGCAGTAGAATAGGGGCCATCCCCTATTCTTTTTTTTGTTTATAAATGAGAATTATTTGGTATAATAGAGATAACATAAGTAGGAGGAGACAGATGAAGTTACTCATACGAAAAGATGCAAAACAAGTAAAACGCCTAATTACAGAATATTAATCAGACTATAATATTATCAACAATTCACAAGTGGATGAAGACACACGTTTCATAGTAGTTGAGAAATTTTTCTTACGGAACAGTAGCCGAGCGTCTTTATCAATTGTTATTAGTGCAATTGATGAATTTTCATGTAAACTTGAAGCCGTGGGTTCTGGTGGTGGCCAAGGGATGATTTTTAAATTTGACTGGGGCGCAAAAGAATCATTTGAAAATGCAATTCCAAGGATACTGAGTCAAAACAATATATCATTTAACGAACTTCAATAAAGAGGTATTTGCCTCTTTTTTTATATTAGATTTTAAAGGAGTATCGTGCTATAATGAGAGAATGAGAGGTGGTGACATAATGGCTGATTTAACCACAATTAAAGGTATTGGGCCAAAACTCAAAATGCATCTAATTAACCAGGATATACATGATTGTTTTGAACTATTAAGACAATTTCCAACACGCTATGAAGATTTTCATATCGTGACTTTTGCAGATGCACCCGATCAAGTCCGTGTCACTTTAAAAGCACAAGTTATCAGCCAGCCGAAAGTTGCCTACATTAGAAAAAACCTGAACAAGGTATCATTTGATGCCTTGGTTGATGAGCATCACTTAAAAGTTACGATCTTTAATCGAGCTTATATGAAACAAATGCTTGCCCCTGGTGTGTCAATCGTGATGACCGGTAAACTTGATCGATTGCACCATGCCTTTACCGCAACAACACTAAAGAAAGAAGAGAACTTTACGAACGAGATTCAACCTGTTTATAATATTGATAAGATTAGTAACCAACGTTTTCAAAAATTGATTGAAGAAGCATTGAAAACCTATGGATATATGATTAAAGATGACATTCCAACGCATTTACGTAAAAAGTATAAACTAGTAGATATGTATACCTTATTAGAATATGCTCATCATCCTAAAACACATCAAGAGTTAAGACAAGTTACAAGACGATTAAAATATGAAGAATTATTTAAATTTCAACTGAAAATGCAGTATATTAGACTACGGAATAGACGAAAAAAAGTAACACCTAAAAGCTATCATCTTGATAAAATTAAAGCATTCATTAAAACACTGCCCTTTGAGTTAACCCAAGGACAAAAACAAGCGACAAATGAGATTATTAAGGATATTAAATCACCTTATATGATGAATCGTCTTTTACAAGGAGACGTTGGGAGCGGTAAGACAGTTGTCGCTGCGATTAGTATTGTTGCGGTGTTATACGCTAAAATGCAAGTGGCTTTAATGGCACCTACAGAGCTATTAGCAAAACAACACTATCAAACATTTAAAACGTTGTTTAAGCCATTAGATTTCCCAGTATACTTACTACACGGGAAACTAAGTAATAAAGAACGACAACTGATTTTAGATGATATCAACACAGATACCCCGTGTTTGGTGGTTGGGACACACGCTTTATTTAGTGAGGACGTTGTCTATCATAACTTAGGATATGTCATCACAGATGAACAACATCGTTTTGGTGTAAAACAACGTGAAAAATTTCGCCAGAAGGGTGCTTATCCAGATGTGCTTTATATGTCAGCAACACCAATCCCAAGAACGCTAGCCATCAGTGCCTTTGGCGATATGGATATATCGACGATTAAAGGAAAACCAAAACATCAAAAGCCAGTCGAGACTAGCCTGTTTAAAGAAAGTAATATGGATTTAGTAGACAAACTGATTACTGAAGAATTACATGAAGGGCATCAAGTGTATGTTGTGACGCCATTGATTGTTGAAAGTGATGCATTACAAGTAAAAAATGCCCAACAGGTATATAAACGATTGAGTGAGATCTTTAAAGATTATTCAGTCGGATTGCTTCATAGTAAAATACAAGATGATGACAAACTCGAAGTTATGACCCTCTTTAGAGAACAGAAAATTGATATTTTAGTCTCAACAACGGTGATTGAAGTAGGGGTAGATGTCCCTAATGCTTCGATGATGGTAATTATGAACGCTGAGCGATTCGGATTATCTCAACTACACCAGTTAAGGGGACGGATAGGACGTGGTGATTTACGCGGATATTGTCTTCTTGTTTATGATGACACAAGCGGTGACCCAGAACGTCTACGCGTTTTAGAAGAAACCAATAATGGGTTCATCATCAGTGAAGAAGATTTGCGCACACGTGGACCTGGGGAGTTTTTTGGTAAACGACAAAGTGGTGTCCTAAACTTTCAGTATGCAGACATCATAGAAGATACAAAAATCTTACAATTAGCGAAAGAGGATGCGCTTAATATTTTAAAAGATAAAACAACCTACACGAACGTAGAATATCAACCGTTATATCAGTATCTTAAAAAAACGCTTAAGAAAAGTATTTTTGATTAAAATTATGTTATAATACATTTTGAGGTGACATATATGATAAAAATAGCAATAGACGCCATGGGTGGGGACTTTGCACCGAAAGAACAAGTAGAAGGGACAATGCTTGCGATTAAGCATATTCCGGATATTGAGTGTACACTTTATGGTGACGAAACAGAAATTAGAAAATACCTAACAAATGATGAGCGTATTACAATCGTTCAAACTGAGGGTGTCATTGATATGGGGGAAAAAGATCCGATTAGAGCCATTCGAAGTAACCGAAAAAGTTCAATGGCAATGGCACTTACCAGTGTCCGTAAAAAAGAAAATGATGGGATTGTGAGTAGTGGGGCAACGCAAGCGTTAATCGCTGGGGCTCATATATTAGTCGGCCGGATGAAAAGTATGCGAAGAACCGCGATCGCGCCATTAATTCCAACAGTCGATAGAAGAAATATCATTCTCATTGATTCTGGAGCAAACATTGACATTAAGCCTGAATATATGGTCCAACAAGCACACTATGCACATATATATGCAAAAGAAATTTTAGGTGTTGACAATCCAAAAGTGGGGTTAATCAATATCGGAACAGAAGTTGGTAAAGGACGCGAACTTGATCAAGAAGCATATCGACTTTTACAAGAGAATAAGCATCTTAATTTTGTAGGAAATGTTGAACCTAAGCAAGTGCTTGATCCACCGTGTGATATTTTAATTAGTGATGGGTTTACGGCTAATATAGTCATGAAAACCATTGAAGGTACCGCAAAAGGTATGGGTAAAATGCTTAAACAAGAATTAAAAAGAGGGATTTTAGGAAAACTTGGATTATTGTTTTCAATGCCTAACTTAAAACGGTTTAAACAACGTATGGCCGCAGATGAAATCGGTGGCGCTATGATTTATGGCCTACGCGGTGTTGTTGTGAAAGCTCAAGGAGCATCCAAAAAGAAGGGATTTTATAATGGGATTAGACAAGCTGCGTCCATTATCCGGCAAGAAGTACCAAAAAAAGTAGAAGCTGTGTTAGAAGGTGAAAAAAATGAATGAGTTAGAAAAATTTTTTGAGTTATCATTTAATAATGACACCCTTCTAAGAACAGCATTGACCCATTCATCCTATGCGAATGAGCATAATGTTGAAAGTAATGAACGATTGGAGTATATGGGTGATGCTGTTTTAGATGTCTTAATGGGAGAATATCTGTATGCAAAATATCCTAAGTTTCAAGAAGGTGAATTAACCAAAATTCGAGCTAAAAATGTTTGTGAATCAGCCTTAGTAGAATATGCGAAGAAATGCCATCTAAAAGATTATTTATTACTTGGTAAAGGTGAAGAAATGAGTGGTGGACGTGATCGAAGTGCATTACAAGCCGATGCATTTGAAGCATTTGTTGGAGCAATATACTTAGACAAAGGGTTAGAAGAAGTCAGAAAAGTATTTGATAAAGTCGTTGTTCCAACAATTGAATCAGATGATGTAGATAATTTCGTAGATTATAAATCTTATTTACAAGAATTAGTCCAATCGGACAAACGCTCTTTAGAATATAAGGTGGTCGATGAAAAAGGACCATCTCATGACAAAACATTTGTAACCCGGGTGTATATGGATGATATCCTAATGGGTGAAGGTAGCGGCAAAACCAAAAAAGAATCTGAGCAACATGCTGCTGAAACAGCCTTAAAAAAACTTGCTGTTCGGTCAATGAAATTTTAAAAGGTTATTCTTATAATGACCTTTTTTTTTATCTTTTCTATGGTATAATATAATTCCAGAATTGAAGAGAGATTTGGGGGTCACCTATGGAATTAGAACGGTTAAAAAAACTCATACAAAAAAACATCATCGATTTTTCTGAGTTAGTGTTAAATAACTATTATACGCTAGATTTAGACGAAACTGATGCTGTTATTTTAATTAAATTACATTATCTATTGCAAAAGAATATAACCTTTATACATCCTAAAAAATTATCTGATATGCTTAGCATAACCTCACCAACAACACAAAGACGGTTAGATAAATTAATCGATCGAGGATTTGTTAAAATTGAACTTAAAAAGAATGGTAATGGAAAAGAAACAGAAGTTTTTAATCTTGACTTTTTAATTGAAAGCATTCTTAAAGAAGAGTTTAAAAGCAAACAAGACGATACACTTGTACCCCGTCAATCTCAAGAAAAAGAACTGGTAGAGTTGTTCGAAGAAGAGTTTAAGAAACCCCTAGGTGTACTTGATATTCAAACTATTACAAAATGGTTAAACGAAGACCATTATACTGTTGATCAAATTAAAGACGCCTTATTTGAAGCGTCAAAGCAAAAGAAGTTATCTATTAAATATGTCGATGGCATTTTATTAAAACAAGAAGAACCAGAAGAAAAATATAACCAAACGACGTTAATTGAGGATTTGAAAAAGATATGGACAGAGTAAAAAAAATTATCCAAGAATTAGACAACATGTTTCCCAATGCTGAGTGTGAACTTAATCATACCAACAGTTTAGAATTATTAGTTGCGGTCATGTTGAGTGCACAAACAACCGATGAATCTGTGAATAAACTCACAGATTCATTATTTAAAAAATACACCTCTGTAGAAGACTTTGCGAACGCTAATCTTGAGGAACTTATGGAGGATATTAAACAAATAGGACTTTATAGAAATAAAGCTAAAAATGTGAAGAAGATGGCGAAGCAGTTAATTGATGAGTTTGATGGAAAAGTCCCTTCCAGTCAAAAAGAATTAGAGCGTTTACCGGGGGTTGGGCGCAAAACAGCCAATGTTGTATTAAGTGTCTGGTTTGATGTGCCAAGAATAGCAGTGGACACCCATGTTAACCGGGTTGCTAAACGCCTTAAATTAGCCTATCAAAATGATTCAGTTAAAAAAGTTGAAGAAAAACTTATGCGTAAACTCCCAAAAGATAGATGGAGTGATATGCATCATAAAATGATTTTCTTTGGTCGATACCATTGTACATCACGTAACCCAAACTGTGATCAATGTCCTTTAAAAGACCCGTGTAGATACCCACACATTTAAGACATTTTTGTCACTTTTACGAAACCCAGGATAAACTATATTTGATAAAATTGTTCTAAAAGACCACATTTCCGTTGGAATGTGGTCTTTTATTGTCAAGTTTAAAAAGTCACGGTTTTTTTCAATAAAATTATTGAGAAAGCGTTTTTATTTAATGGTAAAATGGTATCGGTGACAAAACACAAGATAAGGAGCGAGCATGATGAGTATACGAAGAATGAGAACAGTTATCAAAAAACGGCAACATCAAGAATTATATGAGAATGATTTTAAAGATATTGGAAGTTTTCTTAAAAAAACACGTAAGAAACAAAACCTAACGCAAGATGACGTAGCGAAAGGGATTTGTAGTATCAGTTATTTATCTAAGATTGAAAATAACCAAATCATACCAAGTGACTATTATGTTAATGAGATCATGAATAGATTAGAGATTGATGATGAAATCTATGTTAAAAGTAAGCAACATAAACAGTATTTAGGTCAAATTATCGAAGCTTTCTTTTATGAACAAGATGACTGTATTCATCAAATCTATCAAGATATTGAAGACATCAAACATGATAAGATGATTAACTTAGTTAAGTTAGCTTATTATATCTATTTTAATGATGAAAATCATTCAGCCTTCGTCATGATGTTAGAAGAATTAGTGGGAAATATGACAAATTTAGAGTTGAAATTCTATTTGCTTTTGGCATCACATTATTATATGAAGAAAAATCTTTACCGTACGGCATTAGAACTTTTACTCATCAGTGATGAAATTATCACAGATAACGAATATATAACGGCCATGTTATATGAGATTAAATATTACATCAAGAATCGATTACTCATGTCATATTCTGCGCAAGAAGATTACAAAAAAGCATTGTTCTACTTTCAGCACTATAATGCCATGAAAAGAATGATACGCATGGGTATTGAGAAAGTGATACAGATTACTAATGAACATCCTGATTTGGCTTTAAAACTTTTGATGCAACTAAAAAAAGGTATTGTTCAAATTGATAATATCGATACCTATCATATTTTAGAAGCTGAAATATATTTTAAGCTTAAGAAATATCAAAAAGCGTTACTTGTTTTAAAAGGTATTACCGATGAATCCAAACATTTTTTTCGTAAAATGGTCTTAATGTATGAAATCTTCTACATTGAAGATGATTTTGATATGATCAAGCATGTTAAAATGATTTTAAAAGACTATCATCCGACCCAAGAAGAAATGCATCACAAAATTCATTGGCATTATTTAACTGCTTATTTAAATGATAAAAAAGAGTATTTGCGAGATATAGCGATTCCATTTTCAATCAAAACAGAGAATATTCACAAACTCAAATATTACATCGATGAAATTATCGACATTTGTTATGAGACACATCGATATAAAGAAGGATTAACCTATTTACGGAAATATGAAAAGGAATTGAAAAAGACGCAAGATTTATTGGGTTAAATAACTTGTCAGAATTTTCCTAATGCATTATAATTGGTTCGACTGAGGTGACCGTAATGCAAACGGAAAAATCAAAACAATTAGGTAATAAGAATATCCATAAATTATTAATATCATTAGCTATTCCAGCAACACTTGGAATGATGATTAACGCATTATACAATTTAGCTGATACAATATTTGTTGGTCGTGGTGTTGGTGAAATAGCTATTGGTGCACTATCGCTTGCGTTTCCTGTACAAATGATTATAATGTCTGCCGGACTTATGATTGGAGTCGGGAGCGCTAGTGTCTTTTCTAGAGCTTACGGTCGTAATGATGAAGATACGATGAATGTAACTGTCAATACAGCATTGCGAGTTAATATTATCCTGGCATCAACACTGACCATATTAGGCTTTATTTTCATTGATGAGTTATTACTATTCTTTAGAGCAACTGAATCCAACATAGGGTATGCTAAAGACTATTTATCGATTGTTTTACTTGGGCTGGTTCCCTTAACCTTATCAATGGTTCTAAACAATCTTACGCGCGCTGAAGGTCGTGTACGTGTTGCTATGTACTCAATGGTCATTGGTGCTGGATTGAATATTATATTAGACCCCTTTTTCATTTTTGATGAACTCGTGATTTTCGGACTGAACTTCCCCACTTTAGGACTTGGTGTAAAAGGGGCTGCAATCGCAACCGTCATTGCTCAAGTAGTCCGCTTTTTCTATATTTTTCTTATGACATTTAGACCTGATTCGGTACTATACATCAATTTAAAAAAACTTGTTGTATTTAACTTTACAATAATGAAAGAGATTTTCTTAGTGGGTGTCCCAACGTTTTTGAGAAATGCCATAGGGGCTTTTCTAACGATATTTATCTTTATAATGATTGAGCAATATACAAGCGGTGATCATGCGATATACGTATCTATTTTTGGTGTAATCAATCGGATTATCTTATTCTTATTTATGCCTGCCTTTGGATTAGTCCAAGGCTTAGCACCGATTGCTGGATACAATTATGGTGCTAAAAACTATCGAAGATTAATTGATGTAAGCAAGTTTGCAGCTAAAATATTGCTTGCTTACTTCACAATAACATTTATTGCCGTCCAACTATTCGCACCTTATATCTTTACACTCTTTAATTCAGATAGTAATGATTTCTTTATTCATTATGGATCTAACACCATGAAAATTATTTCGATTGGATTTTCACTTGTCAGTTTCCAAATATTAATGTCGAGTATCTATCAATCTTTTGGGTATGCTAAACGGGCAATGTTTGTTGCCTTATCACGACAGTTTATCTTGTTTGTCCCGCTAGTCTTCCTATTCACCTATTTCTTTGAACTTCAAGGCCTATGGTATACGTTCTTTGTTGCTGATATATTATCAGGATTACTCGCTCTAGCAATGTTTTTATATGAAATGCATATTTTAAAGAAAAAAGCAAATTATGCCTAGATTGCATAATTTGCTTTTAATATCTAGTTATTTGTTCGCTTTTAATACCTTATTGGCTAGGCCTAAATAGCTTACACCAATATCTTCTTTAACATCAAAAATAGTTCTGTGATCTTTTGGTTGTCCAATTTCTATTTGAGCGAGTAATTCAGTGTCGAGTTTATTCGCGACTTCTTCACCGCCACCTTCACCAAAGATTTTTAATTTTTCGCCTTTATGAACTAATTGTGTCATGTTTTCCACAACACCTAATAACTCATGTTTCAATTCTTTTGCTGCAAAACCAGCCTTAACAGCAATGAAAGACGCACTTGGATGTGGAGTTGTTACGATAATCATTTCACATGCTGGAATCAGTTTTTGAATATCCATTGCGACATCGCCTGTACCCGGTGGTAAGTCGACTAAGATATATTCAATATCATCTGCCCAGAGCACATCATAAAAGAAGTGGTTTAACATTTTTCCTAACATCGGACCGCGCCACATGAGTGGTTTGTTCTGAGGTAAGAAAAATGCTGTCGAAATAACTTCGATATCATCCACAATAAAAGGGATGATTTTTTCATCTTTTGTACTACGTGGTGTTTTAATTGGCATATCTAATAAGGTAGGAATACTACTACCATAAATATCAGCATCAATAATTCCAACCTTTTTACCCAAGCGTTTTAATGCATACGCTAAGTTGGCAGTAACGGTTGATTTTCCAACGCCACCTTTACCTGATGCAATACCAATATATTTCACTTCTCTTGATAAGATGCTGTCAGATAATTTATTTAATTGGAACTCAGCTTTAACACCTTTAAATCCTAAATCAAGTTTAATCTTTCTGGCTAAATCGCGTTTAATGCTTTTTACATAAATATCATCAGTTTTTTCTAAACCAACAATCAATGTTACAACATCATCAGCAATATCGATATGCTTAATCCCGTTTGTTTCTGCTAATGTTTTTTCCGCAGAGGGGTCAGTAATCGATCCTAATGCTTTTTTTAATTCTTCTTTAGTCATCTTTATATCACCCAAAAATTATTATAACGGTTTATCAGTTTAAATCAATTAATATACAAATTAATTGTCGGGTCAAATTCCATTTTGAAAACGTCTTTATCACTGGCTAATGAATAAATTCGAGAGACTTTCAATTCATGATCTAAATACGGGTGTATACCTTCTTTAACATTGGTAATTAAAGGAATCTCTAAATCATGTTTTATTTGTGATAAATACTCCTTACCCACCTTGTTCATTCCAAGAACACGAAGATAGGGTGGTATGAAACTCTCAATCAGCGTTTCTTTTGTTTGACATAGTAAATGCGCAAGGGTGCGTTTAATCGAAGAATACGTATAACGTCGCGTGATGAGTTGTTCAATTAACTCACTTGTGGTGGAGAAATGCCGCATTTTTTTAATCCGATGCTCAATACCTTCAGTCATATTAAATAAGTTGCCAATATCTTCTACCGGTATCACATTAATTAAATACTTAAAATGATCTGTAAAAAAGTTATAATCAATGCTTTTATGTGAGTCAAGAATGCTTTTTACGGGTTTAGGAACATACCGTTCGTAGGACTCATTATTTTTAATGAGGCCCCTAATAGCTGTTGCACTCTGAATAGAAGCATTTTGTTTAATTTTATCATAATACCCTGTCGTTTGACGTCTGATGGTATGGAATGTAATCTTACTATTAAGCGCTTTTTTTGCTTTTAAATACTGCAGACCCAAAATATTATTTGGCGCATCAAATCCTTTATCAATGCCTTGTTCAGCCATTGCTAAAGCACTAGCTGTAGGATAACTATTTCCTTGTTTTAAGAAATATTTAACGCGATCGTGATAAATTTTAGAATCCATTTGCTTTAACATATCTTCTAAAACTGTCATATCACCGGTCTCACTGCCAAAAACGATATTTTCGACACCAAGCATATCCAGTAAATGGACACTTGTCTTAGCGAAAATATCAGCATTCTGTACCGTAAACACAAAAGGTAACTCAATCACAAGATCGACACCTGCTTTGATGGCCATTTCAGTACGTGCAAACTTATCAACAATTGCTGGTTCACCACGTTGCGTGAAGTTGCCACTCATTATCGCAATTGTGCATCGATCAGGAAACAATTTCTTTGTTTCATTTAGATGATACATATGGCCATTGTGTAACGGATTATATTCAACGATTATTCCAGTTGCTTTCATCGAACCACCAATTAAATTATACAGTATATTTGACATTTTTCCACAGTAATCGTATAATTTTTAACACTTGGAGGTGAGTGCTGTGAAATGGACAATCGCTGAATTAATGAAACAATATAATATTGATAATACAATTGATGAGACTATTGATTTAACTGATTATATTGCAGGTACTGATATTTTGGATATATCAGATGTCCATGTTACTGGTGATTTTGAGATTTATGATGGAGAAGAGTTCAACTTCTTATTAGAGATTGACTGTACCTTGACATTACAGTGTGCAATTACTCTAAAAGAGATAGAATATCCTATGCATTTTGAGGTTGAAGAGGTCTTAACGACCTATGAAGATGACGAAACTCGAAAAATTAATGGGATTACTATTGACTTATTACCGATAATATGGTCTAATATATACTTGGAGAAGCCAATGAGGGTTGTTTCTGATAACGCTTATGATGAAGTTGATTTTGAAAACGATGAGATTCCATCATCTGACGAGACCATAAACAAGGCATTTGCATCTCTCAAGAACAACAAGAATTAGGAGCTGAAACAAAATGGCAGTACCATTTCGTAGAACTTCTAAAACTGCGAAACGTAAACGTCGTACACATTACAAGTTGAATGTACCAGGAATGGTCGTTTGTCCAAACTGTGGTGAAATGAAATTAGCTCACCGCGTATGTAAAGAATGTGGACATTATAACGGTAAAGCAGTTGTAGAAGAAAAAACTGAGATTGAAGATTTCGATCTGTAAAAAGAAAAACGCTATTAAGCGTTTTTTCTTTTGGGAAATTATGATATTATATATTTACTGTTGGAGATGGTAAAATGAAACATATATCTGTATTATTAGATGAAGCAATAAGTTATCTTGATATTAAATCAGATGGTATCTATGTCGATTGTACACTTGGTGGTGGAGGCCATAGTTATGAGATATTAAAACGCCTTGATACGGGACATTTATATGCCTTTGATCAAGATGACTTTGCGGTTGAAAAAGCTTCTAAAAAACTTGATACACTAAATAAGAATTATACTATTATCAGAAAGAACTTTGTATACATCAAAGATGCGTTAAATAATCTTGGTATCGAGAAGGTTGATGGCATATTATATGACCTCGGAGTATCTTCATTTCATTTTGATGATCCTGAACGTGGGTTTAGTTATAATTATGATGCCGAACTTGATATGCGAATGGATACACGCCAATCTTTAACAGCTAAAGAGATTGTGAATACATATGATTATCATGAGTTAGTAAAGATTTTGTATCGCTACGCCGATGAATCGTTTGCCAAGCAAATTGCGCGTAAAATTGAAGCCAGACGGAAAGACGCATCAATTGAAACAACCTTTGAGCTTGTCGATGTGATTAAAGATGCCTTACCCCAAAAAGTATTAAAGAAAAAAGGCCATCCAGCGAAAAAGACCTTTCAAGCCTTACGGATAGCTGTGAATGATGAACTTCAAGTGTTTGAAAAATCATTAACACAAGCCTTTGATCTACTCAATACAGGTGGACGTATTGTTGTTATCTCATTCCATTCATTAGAAGACCGGATTGCGAAATCTTTAATGAAAGAAAAAGTCACCTCAGACATTCCAAAAGACGTCCCATTATTACCTCATGAGATCAAAGAAGATATTGATTTTAAACTTGTCACAAAGAAAGTGATTCGTCCAAGCAAAGAAGAGTTAGAACATAACAACCGTGCGCATAGTGCGAAACTTCGTGCAATAAAAAAAATATAAATTTTCAGTCATTCATATTGACTTGTTTTTGCATTTATGATAATATACTAATGCTGACAAATTTGCGGGTGTAGTTTAATGGTAGAACCTCAGCCTTCCAAGCTGACTGTGTGGGTTCGATTCCCATCACCCGCTCCAAATTTTGTCAGAAGGATAAATCCCTTTGCGGGTGTAGTTTAATGGTAGAACCTCAGCCTTCCAAGCTGACTGTGTGGGTTCGATTCCCATCACCCGCTCCATAAGAGTAGAATAGGTCTGATACATTCTGTATCAAACCTTTTTTTTGCTTTTATTTAGCCATCTCTTGATTTTCACATTGTACTAAAATAGTATAGGTAGTAGGTATGGAACACCCTATTTTGATACAATTTTTGCTAAATTTACAAATACACTACACGATTACAGTAATCAAGCCATTTAACCAGTATATCAGGCTAATATTGTATTTAAATATAGTTGATCAGATGGTATAATATTTGGGAGGAAAGTTGCATGCCACTATTTTTATATCTAGGGTGGTACCTATGTGTCCTTGAAAATCATAGCAGTGCAGATGAAGATATTGACAATTGTTTCAAGTGTTTTGTTATTTGGGGTTTTTATGGCTATGGGTATGATAGGATTCAAACCATGCATGTTAATTATTTTGGTTGGATCAACAATTATATTTGTTTTAATGTTTAATAAATTTATAATAATAAATCCATGTTGATTTATTTAGAAATAACAAGTACATTGATGTTAGTAGCTTATTTTATACTTGGAAAATTTGGTGTTGATTCAACTAATGAAATCATAAGATATTTATTGGATAGTGATATGATATTCTTTGTGTTTATAGTGTTCTTTCCAACTTATATAATATCAACAATTGTTATTGTTGGTAAATCTTGATGCGGGTACTTCTTCATCAAAGAAAGTAATTTAAAATTTAACTCTCGTTCACTCGGGAGTTTTTCTTTTCTTGTGCAGTTATATATATGAATGATTGAGTTATTGTTTGTCAAGAAATCATACAACAAATCTAGATCTAAGTTAGTCAAAAAAATAAACACAAGTCATTTGGAAAAAGCAACACGGGTTGACAGCACCTGAAATCGAGATAAACACGATACGGACAAGACATATTCAGTAAGAATATTTAAGTATGATTAAAAAAATTAAAAATAAGCAGGTTACAACTCATACAACAAATTTTTCAGAGAAAACTCTAAAACCAGTACAAATATAGAAAAATATAACAACATGTACAAAGAACTATCTGAACACTTTGATTAGTCAAAAACAAACAGAATAATTTAAAACTAGAAAAAAACAAACAAGCTTCTGATTTTATTTGATTTGCAGACTTTATGTGAGATTTCTACACATCAATTCACAAAACATCTATTTGATTAGGATAAACGTATCTGGAAGTTGTTAGGTGAAAGCATTACTAATATGATGTAGATAATAAAATTAAGTTGTAGTTTAGTGAGTCCGTTTTCTTGACATGAAAATGATGTCATAATATAATTTATATATATTAAATAATAATTTTATAAACAAAAGTTGGTTGATGACAAGAAAAAAAGTTATGTATGCGTATGTATATTGTGACCATATTTTTAGAATGATATTAATGGTAACTTAAGAAATAAATTTGAATTTCATTTGCGATAATTCTTCGGTAGTACCATAGAGTTATTGTAGGAGGAAATTATGAAAAACAATCGTGGAATTAATCAATTAAAGAAAACGATTACAAACGAACAATCAATTATTGAAATAGATGATATTAATGGAATAGTAAAGATTATTTTTTCAGATCAATACCAAAATAATAACAAAACAGTTCAAAATGTTCTATCATTCGATATTGATGTTTTTAATGATGACGTACTTGAAAACGAAGAGAAAATTACTGATATTATCATAAATTACCAAAACAAGAATATAGTAAAACCAATAAATTTTAAACATAAAAATTTTAAAAAATATTCCTTCTATATTAATAATGTAATATCGCAAGACCGTATTACGATGCTTATTGGTTTTTTTCTATTAGAGAAAGAAAGACTTTTACATGCTATAAATCTCTTGCAAAAAATACCTTTTGGTCTTGCAATTTTGAAAATGAATTATAGTAAAGATAATATATTATATGATTATGAATTCTCATATGCGAATGAGGAGGCTCGCTTATTTTTTGATAAAGATGATATGAGTTTGAGAAACAAAAAAGGATCCCAGTTAGGTCACCAAGACCATAAAAGAATATTAAAATTAATGAAAAATAAAATTCTTAAAAAAAACAAAACCAAACACAGCTTTTACGTAAAAAATGTATTAAATCATACTTCACATCAAATGATTTTAAAAAGGTTAGAAAAAGATCTCATACTTCTTACTATAATTAACATCACGGAGCTCGATATGAGAATCAATCAATTGAAGAACAAAAATTTATATGACAAACATACCGGTTTACCTCGCATTGAAATGTTTGATTTAGCGAAGAATAAACAATCTCAAGGTATTATATTCTTTGTATCTATATCCAACTATGAACAAGTCAAAGTATTTAACAAACAAAAAAGCATCATTAAAGAAAAAGAAAACATTATAAAAAATTTAAAACAAATAACGACTAAGAAAGGCGATATCTATTTAAATAACGAAAGATCATTTGTGTTGATTTTTAATAAATTGGACAATTATGAACACTATTTTAAACGTTTAGCAGATTTCAAGAATAAAACAGAGACTGAGAATACCCTTGGACTTAGCTTAACTATTGGATATGGTATAGTTGATGAACATTCAGATTATGAAACAGCTATGAAAGTTGCAAAAGAAAGTAGTTATTTTGCTGAGATAAATGAAATAAATGAAATAATACAGATTTCTAAAGAGCAATATCAACAAATGTTAGAAAACCATAAATTAAAAAATAAATTACACCAAGCAATTATAGAATGTAAAATTGACATATATTTTCAAAAAATATTCGATATAAATCAGCAACAGTTTAAATATATTGAGGCATTGTCAAGGTGGGACGACTTAGAATTAGGTTTTGTTCATCCAAAAGTCTTTTTTGATATTGCCGATAAGTTTAATTTTATGGATAAGCTTGATAAACTTATTATTAAAAAATCAATAGAAAATTATAAACTAGTAAGAGAAACAATTACCAACCCAATCAAATTGGCCTTAAATTTGTCGACTCATGCGCTTAAAGATAAAAGTATTGTTCAATTTATTTTAAATTTATTAGAAGAGAATGAGATTAAAAGAGAAGATATTGTTATTGAGATAAGCGAAAAAGTTTTTATTGAAGATGTAGACATAATTAAAATAATAAAAAGAATTCATAAATATTTTTCTATTGCAATAGATGATTTTGGTTCCATATACACTTCAATTAGTTTACTTCAAGATGTACCTTTTGATATTTTAAAGTTAGATGGAATATTTGTCGATAAAGTACATGATGAGTTGACGTTAGATATCTTAAAACCGATTATTGAAGAAACTTTAAGCAAAGATAAAACTGTTATAATTGAAAAAATTGAGACTATTCGAGACTCAGAACTTTTTTATGAATTAGGAGTATCTCTTCAACAGGGATATTTGCATCATAGACCGACAAAGATGATATAGTAATTCTGATTCAAATTCTTTGTATCAATTTCAAATAATCCTTTAAAACTTTAGTTTATTAAAAATAAAACAAGAGCATGTCATCTAATTTTCATATGTGAGAGAAATTCATTAGGATTCACTTTTGGATAGGATATAGTTCATTATTTTACTCTGTTTTTACTTTTTTAGAATTGTTTTATGTAAGAAAAACGAGAGATACAAAAGCTTATATATTTAAATATTCTTAAGTCATATGGACAGCCATTATTGGTATCAGATAAATATCAGTTGACAATTATATCATCTTGGAATGGCACCTTTTTAAAATCTAAATAAGACATAAAAAAATACCATCAACATTTTAACTAACTGTTGGGGTATTTTTTATTTGTAACTTTATTTTGTTTTTTCACCTTTTTTAAAGCACATAAACCAATCTAAACAATAATCAGCATCTACACCTTCCATACGTTCTTTCGCTTTACCACAAGATCCTGCAGGTGGCACGATATAGTCATCTCCCGGACGCCAATCCGCAGGAGTCGCCGCACCATGTTTATCTGCAAATTGCAATGCTTGAACAATACGCTTAATTTCATCAAAGTTACGACCTGTTGATAATGGGTAGTAAAGAATCGTTCTAATTTTTGCCTCTGGATCAATTACAAATACAGCTCTTACAGCCTGTGTTGATGATTGATTAGGTTGAATCATGCCAAATTTACTTGCTACATTCATACTAATGTCTTCGATTAATGGGAATGTTACTTCCACACCACTATGTCCATTCCAATCAATTTTTTCTTGAATGGTTCTTAGCCACGCAATGTGTGCGTACAAACTATCCACACTAAGTCCAATCAATTCTGTATTCAATTCTTTGAAATCATCAATCATTGTTGCGAATGTAATAAATTCAGAAGTACATACTGGAGTAAAATCAGCAGGATGTGAAAATAAAATCACCCATTTTCCTTCATAATCTTCTGGGAAGTTAATCTCCCCTTGCGTTGTGGTTGCCTTAAATGCTGGTGCATCATCACCAATTAGTGGCATTCTAGTTACTTTAGATGGTTCATTAACAACTTTGTTTTCTTCTTCTGACATATCTTGCTCTCCTTTATATTATATATTTGATAACTTCGACATAGATCTTTTTATTTGTTCATTATAATGAATTAAGAGTCCATTCAAATTATCATTATTAACCACGGTTTCAACAGTTGGGTGTCATAAATTTTATAAAATACTAGATATTGTAACCATTACAATTTTATTATATCATAATATTGTAACAAATACAATACTTCCTTATTTTATAAAAAATATACCGTTTTTGTGTAAAATTATAATAGAGTGTTCTAAATAAAGCGATTCACTAAAATGTGAATGATCATTGATAAAATAATTAGAAATAGTAGAACAAAAGAATTCAATGACAATTACATATTTATATTGATAAGATTGTTTTTAAAGACAGACATTTGAGATCTTGAAGTTGACAGATAACATTGAATTAGTTGGAGTAAAAATGATGCAACGAGTGAACTGGCACTCAAAAATATTGATATAGAAAAATATAAAAAATGGGGCAGTTTTTATATGCATAAAAAAAGAGACATTTACCTCTTATTCAAATTTAAACTCAAATTCTAATTCAGCGACTTTTGCTATCATTGCTGAAATGCTACAATACCGTTCTGCAGTTTCCATTGCTTTCTTGAATTTATTTTGTTGGTTTTCTTCTACCCCAGTAACCGTTACTTTTACTAATACATGTTTTAGAAACGTTGGGACTTTTTCGCGTTTTTCACCAGTGACATCATAATTCACAGACTCATAATCAACTTTCATCTTCTTTGCAATACCCATGAAAGTCGCATGCAAACAAGATGCAAACCCACTTAACAATAACTCATAAGGGGCAAATGCCTTACCTGTAAAACTGATGTCAGTATGAAAGTGCTCAGTTTTCGCGACACCTTCAGTTGATTCTAAAAACGTTACATTAACTTTGTTAGCCATAATAAATTTCTCCTTTACTATTCTTTAACTCCAATATAGCGTTTTTTACACTCTTGTATCAACTCTAATGCATCAATTTTATCATGGAATTCTTTCACTTCAACGATTTTATTTTGTTGTAAGTCTTTATAGGTTTTGAAGAAGTGTTTGATTTCCCTTAATGTATGTTCTTGGATATCATTAATTTCATTGATATGTGAAAAGCGTGGATCCTTATTCATTACTGCAATAATCTTTTGATCAGGCTCACCATTATCAATCATATTGAGATATCCAACAACTCTTGCATCGACAATACATCCAGGGAATGTTTTACTGCTTGAAATGACCAATATATCTAACGGATCGTTATCTTCAGCCAATGTATTTTCTATGTATCCGTATTCTGCAGGATATGTCATTGGTGAATATAAAACGCGATCGAGTTTAATCCGATTACGTTCTTTATCGATTTCATACTTATTCTTTGTTCCCATGGGAATTTCAATAATTGCTTCATATACTTTTTCCATATTCATTACCTACTCTCTATACTAATTATAATCGAGCAATGAAAATTTTTCAATGAAAGAATGAAAATCAGAATTTTGTTACATTAATAATCGTCTTGCTTGGTATTCTAAAAAGAGGTGTGATACAATATAATTAGATTGGAGGGCAATTATGGACAATACAGTAGAAATGAAAATACATGAATTATATATGGCTGAAACCATCGATACAGAAACACTTTTTGAATATCATCCCTATGACTTGGCGCAGGCTATATTATCATTAGAAGAATCTGCGCGAGATAACGTGTATGAACAATTAAATGCTGAAGAACTTGCACTTATTTTTTCATTCTTAGAAGAAGAATACATTTTAGATTTATTTACAGAAATGCCTCCACGATTAATTGTAAATATTATTCAAGAACTGGATATTGATGATGCGGTTGATGTTATTGAAATGATGGAGCCTGGAGAACAAACAGGATATCTCCGTTTAATGGACGAAGAGCATCGATCAACGATAAAACAACTGCTTCGGTATGAAGAAGATACCGCTGGGGCAATCATGACCACAGCGTATGTTGAAATCAGTGTCAAAGATAGTGTAGAGTCAGGTATGAAAAAACTATTGAAACAAGCAGTAGAAGCGGAAACAATTAATACGATATATATTACTGATGCTAAAAATACTTTGGTTGGAACACTTTCTTTAAGAGAAATGATTTTAGCTAGAAAAGGCCAACAGATAAAAGATATTATGAATGATCGAATCATCAGTGTGAAAACCCATTATGACCAAGAAGATGTTGCCAGTATCTTTAAAGATTACGATTTCACAAACTTGCCGGTTGTCGATTCACTTAACCGAATGTTAGGAATCATTACCATTGACGATATCGTCGATGTTATCGAAGAAGAGGCACAAGAAGACTATGGAATGTTTGCCGGGGTTAGTGATATCGAAATTGATAGTAGTAGTGAAACAGTATGGCTAAGTACAAAAAAACGTCTACCATGGTTAATTGTATTAAGTGTTTTAGGGTTTGTTACCTCTGCTATAATTAGTCAGTTTGAAGGAGCCTTAGATCAGGTGCCAACAATTGCACTCTTTATGCCGATGATTTTAGGGATGGCAGGGAACACCGGAACACAAGCTCTTGCGGTTACCGTAAGAGCATTAAATAATGATGCTTTTTCAAATAAGGCATTAATCAGAAATCACCTTATACGTGAAATTGGTACAGGACTACTGAATGGTATTATCATTGGCCTAGTTTTATTTTTAGTATCATTTAGTTTCTTGCTGTTGATTAATAACGTATATGCATTTGATATTGCATTTGTTGTTTCAATCTCAATTGTTATTAGTTTAACGGTATCGACCTTTGCAGGTGCCTTTATACCGATGTTAATCAATGCCATCAATATCGATCCAGCAGTTGCAAGTGGGCCATTTGTTACAGTGATAAACGACATCCTTGCGTTAAGTGTTTATTTCACTTTAGCAACAATGCTGATCATTAACACTTTATAATATAAACACCTTAAGTCATTAGACTCAAGGTGTTATTTTTTTAACCATTTTAATGTGTTTGATATTCGCTTCTTCGAAAATGTCTCCAACTGGAATATAGTTAAGATGCTCATAAAAGTCTTTCACATATAACTGAGCATGAAGCACAAGTTCTGGTATTTGATTATTGTTTGCATATTCTTCAATTTTGGCCATAATCTCTGTTGCAACACCTTGTTTTCTAAACGCTTTTAAGGTTGCGACGCGACCAACTTTATTTTTGTATAATCTAGCTGCGCCAATTGGCTGATGGGTTTTATCATCATAAGCAGTAAATAAGACACATTGATCATCTAAACCGTCAAATTCAATTTCCCAATCAATTTCTTGTTCGACAATAAACACTTTTCCCCGAACCAACACATTATCTAATATTTCTTTTTGCGTCTTCGCAACAACAACCATAAAAATCACATCCTAATAATATATTATAGTATAATTATAACTCATTAATATTTTAAAACAACCATCAATATGATAAACTATAATTGATAGGAGGTGTCACATTGGAATATATCTATATTGGAATAGCACTACTGATCGTAGTCGCAATCGTTATCTTTATTGTAAAGAAGAATAGTAAGCCTGAACCAAAAAAAGTCGAAATTGATGAACTTCATCAATTGATTATAAATGAAGATGTTAATAAAATAGAGTTTAAACGCAATAAAATCATTTTACATGTTCCTGATGGGAATAAGTTTAATACCGATGCTTTATTAGCATTTGGTGCAAAAGGGATTCATGTTATTGGCGATAAAATTAAATTCTATTTTGATGGTGATAAAAACGAAACATATTATAACCAAATGAAAGAATGGGTTGGTGAATAGAATGAAACGCGTGTATGTTATTCGTAATAAAGAAGGATTACATGCTAGACCAGCAACGATGTTAGTCCACAAAGCCAATGAATTTCAATCAAAAATAACGATCACTCATGAAGGAGTTTCAACTGACTTGAAGTCAATCATGAGTGTACTTAGTTTGGGAGTAAACCAAGGGGCATTAATTGAAATTGAAGCAGAAGGCGTTGATGAAGTCCCAGCAATAAGAGAAATTACCCAATTAATTAATAAATTATCCACAAAATAAATCGATTGATTATTCACTATCAATCGATTTTTATTATGTCACTTACTTTCATATTGAATCTATTTTCAAACAACTTGTTAAAACTATTGAATTTTTCAGGCTTATCTTCAATGATCAATTGCATAAAAGCTTTTTTAGCAACTTTTAACGCTTGCTCTGTGTCACCTAAATCATCATGCGTAGAGGCTTTCATATAGAGTAGATGAGCAAGAGCATTTGAGGTTTCGTATGTTAATGAATATTCGATTCCAAGATTGCAAATGTCTAAGACTTCCTGGTACTTTCTCTGTACTTTCAAAGATAGTGCTAAAGTGTAATATAATGATGGTACAAATGATCTGTCATTACTTGTTATATACTCAAAATCTTCAGAAATTAAAACCTTGTATAATAAGTTAGTGGGTTCGTAGTTTTCCATGCTCGCAGCTATTTGTACAATTTCTATTAAAATTGCTAACTCAATTCGATTAAATGATAAATTATCCATACATGCAGGATAATTTATCATATCTGAATAAACATCAAGAGCTTGAACCTTTGATGCAAGATCTAAATGGTATTGCGCTTTGATAATACAATAATCAATAAACATTTTATTGGTAGAACTAACTATAACATCCTTTTTGACTTTTAAGGCTCTTTTTAATGCTATTTCAAATTTACTTAATTTTAAATCGTTATAAATATCAAGTATTTGATTATATTGTTGGTTATATTGTTTATTGAACAAGGTATGAATTTCGCTAATACTTAGTTTTAACTTATCTGCCAACTGTAATAGCTTGTTATTTGGTATTGATGCAGTACCTCTGAGGTATCTTTTATACTGACTCAAAGAAATAATTCCATCACATAAGTCTTCTCGACTTATTTGTCTATCAGTACGTAAACTGTCAATAAACAAGCCAAATTCTTTTGTTTGTTCACTCATGGAATTACCTCCTTTTAAAATATGGGTCATATATGACCTTTTCTTTTTGGTATAATACATATAAAATATTGACAAGGAGCTGATAAAAATGAAAAAAATTAAAAAAGCAATGGTAGTATTATTCGCTGTAGGGTTAATCTTAGGGCAAGCAGTAAAATTTAATGTAAACGCAGATGCAGATAATGAGTTTGAAGATTTACCAGGACCAATGCCTACATTGCCATTATAAGAATTAAGAGACCCACATATATTTTACTATAAATTGTTAACTTTTCAAAGTTTTGTCTTTAAGTATGAAAAAAATTATAAGGAGGAATTACGATGACAGCAATTCAAGAGTTAAAAATTGAGTATGAAGGGATGTTAGGAACGATTAAGCAGTATTCATGTGATCCCTATGTAGTTAGTTACCTAAATAAATTGAAACAAGCAATACAAAATGAAGAAGTAGAAATGATTCGTCTGATGATATCTAAATTAAACGAATGGTATGAAGAACACATTGCCGCAATAGAAGAAAATAGATGGGTCATTAATGTTGATTCTCATTATAAAACACAAAGATTATTAAAAGAGTTTATGTTTAAGTTCGCGTAAAAAAAGAGGTGAAACCTCTTTTTTTATGCATTTTTTATCTCAAATAGGTCTTCAAAACTGACACTAAAGTTTTTTTGTATAAACTTCTTGTAGGTCTTGGTCCTTGGTGTTTCATTAAAAATATGCAAACTAAAATATAATCTACGTAGAGTCTCAAGATGTCGCTTATCATCATATACATATTTCTCACCTAAAGCATGATAGTAAAGCAAAGAATTTACACCCGCATAAATCTGATATTTTTCGCAAATTTCTAATCCGGTTTTAGCGATTTGTAGTGACTTTTCATATTCTTTAATATGACCCAACGTCCTAGCAACATATGAGTATAGTGCAGGTTTGTAACTAATCTGTGATAGATTTGGTAATTTGGGATTACTTTTTAATTTATCAAATAAATAATTAGCTATTCTAAAATCTTTTTCCTCAGTTACAATATAATCAGATAAACTTATAAGAATATTAATTTCAATAAAATTAAGAATTTTATGTTCTAATATATTCGGATAATCCACTAATTCTTTAAGTTTTTCCATTCCCATAGATGTAGGCACTTTTTTTAGTTGTATATCAGTATTGATTTTAAGAAAGCGATAGTACTTTAAGTAATAATCGTTCGAAATATTATCAGAGTTGATATTAGATAGTATTTGTGTTGTTTTCAATAAATTTCTATTAAAGTATGCCTGGTAGGCATCTGTTAGTTTTTTTATATAATCATCATTAGTTGCTAAATACTGATAGTAAATATCAATAGAATTGATTTCTAATCGTTCAAGTAAATCTGTCATATTATTATTCTTAATTGATGATTCGCCGTTTAAGAATCGCTGATATTGTCTGGTTGAAATTATACCATCCACAAAGTCTTCTCGACTTAAATTGCGTGAAATTCTCAGTTCTTCTATGAACTGAGCAAAGTTATTGTCTGCCACTAGCGTTTTCTTCCTAGTCCAATACGATGCATAAACTTATATAGTTTCTTTTGTGATACTTTGAATGCCCGTTCTTGGCCTTTGTTTAGGATTTCATCTAATTCTTTAGAGTTGATCAATTCGTTGTATCGTTCTTGGATTGGTTTTAATTCTTGGTAGACAATTTCACCTAAGTCATCTTTAAATTCTTTGTATCCTTTATCAGCATATTTTTTTTCAATGTCATCAAATGATAGTCCAGCAATAAGAGAGTAAATAGTCATTAGGTTTGAAATACCAGCACGGTTTTCCGGATCATATTTGATGGTTCCTAATGAATCTGTCACAGCCGAACGGATGCGTTTTTTGATGATGTTTTCTGGGTCTAATAAGTTAATCCGAGACTTGACGTTGTCATCTGACTTACTCATTTTTTTAGTGGGTTCTGATAAACTTTGAATCTTTGCGCCAACCTCTGCGATTAAAGGTTTTGGGACAGTGAAAATATCATTATATTTATTATTAACACGTTGTGCAATATCGCGTGTTAACTCTAAATGTTGTTTTTGGTCTTGCCCAACGGGAACATATTCCGCATCATATAGTAAAATATCTGCGGCCATTAATGTTGGATAAGTAAATAACCCCACTGTTACACCCGTTTCTTGATTGCGAGACTTATCTTTATATTGCGTCATCCGCTCAAGTTCACCAATATACGCATTACACTGTAATAAATATGCCATTTGTCCATGCGCAGGCACTTCTGATTGAATAAATAAGTTTACACGCTCTGGATCAAGCCCGCACGCAATATATAACGCAGCAAGTTCTTTGATGAGTTTTCTTAGTTTTTGTTTATCTTTAGGGACAGTGATCGCATGTAAGTCCGCAATAAAGATAAAGAATTCATAATCTGGCATGTCATTCTGTAATTTAACAAAGTTTTTTACACTTCCCAAATAGGTCCCTATATTTAAAGACCCTGTTGGTTGAATACCTGATAATATACGTTTCATAAATAGTCCTCCTTAAAAATATAAAAAACGTCCGTCCTGAAAAGGACGAACGTTATATGTCCGTGGTACCACCTTAGTTCTAGTATTTTTACTAGCGCTTATCTCTGTAACGTAGAGTAACGGGCAGGGTTAGTGCCACTCATAGATCCATTCCTATCGCTTGTGTTGTTTAGCTTTCACCATCCTAAACTCGCTATAAACATAAGGGTGATAGTACTCTGTCTAATCATCGTGTTATGTGATTTTATAATACAACATTTATTCTTTCAGTGCAAGTTCTAATTCATCAAGTAACGTTTCTAAGCGGTTAACAACTGCCAAGAAAGGTTCTTTTGTTGTTAAGTCAACACCGGCTTTTTTAATCTGTTCAACAGGGAAGTCATTACCACCAGATTTTAATAAATCCATATGATGTTTGATGTTGGCATTATCCTCTTTTACCATTTCGTAGAGTTTTAATGATGCGGCAAAGCTTGTCGCATATTGGTAAACATAAAATGGTGTATGGAAAAGATGAGGGATATATGCCCAAACAAATTGTTTGCTTTCTTCTTCTGTAATATCAATATCATAATACGATTTGTATAAATCAATCATAATTTCTGATAGTGTTTCGTGGGTAATCGGTACACCTTTTTCTGCGAGTTCATGTGCACGCAGTTCATAAGTCGCAAAAAGGGTTTGACGATAAAATGTACCTAAAATATCATCGATTGATTGTTGTAATAAAGTGATTTTATCGTCTTTACCTGTATTTTTATTGTGAATGAAATAATCGAGTAAATTGTGTTCATTAAAGGTGGAAGCAACTTCTGCGACAAATATGGTATAGTTTTGTGTCGCGACAGGTTGATTTTCTGCACTAAATAATGAATGCATTGAATGCCCAGCTTCATGGGCTAATGTGAACACACTGTTTAAGGTATCATCATAGTTTAATAATATATAAGGATGTTGATTGAGTGATCCCCATGAATACGCCCCAGTCCGTTTTCCTTCTTGTTCATACACATCAACGTAGCCTTCTTCAATAGCGCTTTGTGCTTTTTTAACGAAATTCTCATCTAGATGATTAATCGAATCGAAGAAGAGGTTTTGTGCTTCTTTATACGTATACTTAGTCGTACTTTCAGCTAATGGCATAAAACGGTCATAGGTATGGTGGTGTTTAAGACCCAGCACATCTTTACGAATCTTATAGTATCGTTTGATTAAATCTGTGCTTGCTTCAGCAACGTCAACTAAATTGTGATACACATCAGTTGGTATGTTATTACCAAATAAATATGATTCAAGAGATGAATTATATTTTCGACTCTTCATATTCGCAATATCACGTTGTAAAATTGTATTATAAATTTGCGCATATGTATTTTTGTTGTCCATGTAATTATCAAAGATAGCGCGGAAGACTTTCTTTCTATCTTCGGCATCTTCTAAATCAGCTAAGTAACTTCTAAAGTTACCACTTGTTATAGTGATTGTCTCACCATCAGACAGTGTCACTTCTTGGTCTTCCTTATCCGCAATTGATAATGCACTGTACACTTCACTACCTTGGTTACTTAAGTTTGCAAAATTGGCTAATAAGCCCTCACTTTCTCCATCTAGCACATGTTCCTGTGCATGAAATAATTTTTCAATAGAGAATCTGTATTCTTCAAGTAAGGGATCTCTTTCAATAAAAGAAATGACTTTTTCTTTACCTAGTGCGATCAGTTCTGGTTGTTCAAACGCAGTAGCTTGTTGTAAGTTTGATACAATATTTGCCATTTGTTGCACCCGTGCAGCATTTTTTGTATCCTTTTTGTTTAAATCTGATGTCAAGGCAGCATATTGATAAGCTTTCATCAATTTTACTGCACCTTCTTTTTGTTTCTTATAATAATCTAAAAACGTGTCATAATCACCTAGTTTACCTTTATAATTAGGTAAGTCTTTAATCATGTTTTCGATATAAGCGACGTCTTTTTCCCATTCGTCAAGGGTTTTATAGAGCTTTGTTAAGTCCCATTTCATTGTTTTTCCTCCTTTTATCCTTTTCAATTATAACACACAGGGCCGTGCATTGGAATGAAAACGTTCACAAAGTAGAAACTACCTATTGCATCTTATTTATAATGTGTTATAATATTTATGCAGTCGAATTTTATTATAAAAATTATAAAAAAGAGGTGAGTCATATGATTCAAATTTACACAACACCGAGTTGTTCCTCTTGCCGTAAAGCAAAAAAGTGGTTTGACGATCATCGTATTGATTACCGCGAGAAAAACATTTTTAACATTCAATTAACACGTGATGATATCTTGTTGATGTTAAAAAACACAATGGGTGGATTCGATGACATTATTTCCACTCGATCAAAGGTATTTCAAGAGAATGATTTAGATTTAGATGAAATGTCTATCTCTGAGTTAACCGAATTTATTATTGACAATCCAAGTGTATTAAGACGTCCGATTATTATTGAAGACGAAAAAATGCAAGTGGGTTATAATGAAGACGAAATTAGAACATTCATCCCAAAACGTTTACGCGAAATTATCATGTGCACTACATGTGAGAATGGTGCAGACTGTGATTATAAAAATGCTCTTGAAATTTACTTCAAAGAATTGAAACAAAGAGAACAACAAACAGTTTAAAAATTAGGTTAGCCATGGGGCTAACCTTTTTATTAATTAGAGCATTAAATACTTGAGAAAGCGTTTGTATTCATATCTTATCAGTTGTAATTTAGAATTAAACCATTTATAATATAATTGAAGTAAAAAAATTAGGAGGAATATTTTAATGGCTATTAAAGTTGCAATTAACGGATTTGGTCGTATTGGACGTTTAGCATTCCGTTTAATGGACGATGATCCAGATTTTGAAATCGTTGCGATTAACGATTTAACTGATGCTGAAACATTAGCACACTTATTGAAATACGATTCAGCTCAAGGACGGTACAAAACAGATGCAATTTCTGTTGACGGAGACAAAATTGTTGTAGATGGAGATCCAATCAAAATTTACGCAGAACGCGATCCAGAAGACTTACCTTGGAAAGAATTAGGTGTCGAAGTTGTTTTAGAATGTACAGGATTCTTTACATCTAAAGATAAAGCACAAAAACACATCAACGCTGGAGCTAAGAAAGTTGTTATTAGTGCACCAGCAAAAGGTGACTTAAAAACAGTTGTATACAATGTTAACCATGAAGAACTTGATGGAACTGAAAACATTGTAAGTGGTGCATCTTGTACAACAAACTGTTTAGCACCAATTGCTAAAGTATTAGATGATGAGTTCGGATTAGTAAAAGGATTTATGACAACTATTCACTCATATACTAATGCACAAAACACATTAGATGGTCCAAACCCTAAAGGCATTAATTCACGTCGTGGACGTGCAGCAGCAGCAAATATCGTTCCAACATCTACAGGAGCAGCTGTCGCAGTAGGTAAAGTATTACCTAAATTAAATGGTAAATTAGATGGTATGGCAATGCGTGTTCCTACCGTTACTGGTAGTTGTGTTGACTTAGTTGTTGAACTTGAAAAAGAAGTTACAGAAGAAGAAGTTAATGCTGCAATGAAAAAACATGCTAATGAAACCTTAGGATATACTGAAGATCCAATCGTTTCAAGTGACACTATTGGAATTACTTATGGATCATTATTTGATGCAAAATTAACGAAAGTTATGACTGTTGACGGACGTCAAATGGTTAAAGTTATCAGTTGGTATGATAACGAAATGAGTTATACTGCACAAATGATTCGTACAATGAAGTTATTAGCAGAAAACTTAAAATAATTCATGAACATTTTATTAAGGCTTGCCTTTGCAAGCCTTAATTTTTTTTGCAAAAAGACTAGATTATTTTATAAAATATGATACAATTTATAATGCAATGCGGTCGTGGCGGAACGGCAGACGCGCTACCTTGAGGGGGTAGTATCCTTGTGATGTGTGGGTTCAAATCCCGTCGACCGCACCATATGTACATTAATGGGTTCTAACGACTGTTAGAACTTTTTTTTATAGTTTTCAAATAATAAGCTTTAAGAAAGGATAAAAATGACGAAATTAGTTGTATTATGGAAAAGCGACAATTTAGTCGATATTCAAGAAATGATTACACCATACATCATTGCTTCAAAGAAAAATGGTTGGTGGGACAGTGTAGAAGTGATTATTTGGGGACCATCCCAAAAAATTGTTGTAGAGAACGATGATGTCAAACGACGCGTTGCCTTGATGACTAAGCAAAACATCCCACTTTATGCGTGTAAGAAGTGCGCAGAAGATTTAAACGTTGATCAAGCATTAGAAAATCTAGGTGTGAACGTTATGTATACAGGAGAACTGCTGACTGATTTTTTACAATCTGATGCCAAAGTGATTACTTTATAACCATAAATAATTAAGCCATCAATGATGGCTCTTTTATATGCCTATTATAGATTCAAAACAATATAGTTTACACACAAACTATAAATATGGTATAGTATATTAGTAATTTTTAATGGAGGTAATCATGAAACTACTTAAATCAATTAAACAACATCTTATGACCAGTATTCTTATTGCGATGATTTTCGGTCTTATTATAGGCCGTTTAACCGATATAAGTTGGATGAAACAACTCATTTTACCATTAACTTTTTTGATGGTCTATCCAATGATGGTAACGCTAAATTTTAAGGAGATGACAAGACCGGCTAACAAACAACTCCAAATCACCACACAATTCATTAATTTTTTAGTTTTTCCATTTATTGCATTTGCGATTGGTTTTCTCTTTTTAAGAGAAGAGCCCTATCTATATTTAGGACTGTTTATGATTAGTTTATTTCCCACCAGCGGTATGACAATCAGTTGGACCGTATTAGGTAAGGGAAATGTGCATGCAGCTATCAAGATGGTTGTTGTTGGACTGTTGCTTGGTGGCATATTGAGCCCATTTTATTTGTCATATTTATTAGGACATGATGTTGATATAGCATTTTTAGATATTTTTAGTCAAGTATTATTGGTTGTCTTTCTACCTTTAATACTAGCTTTTATCACACAATACATCATCATAAAGAACGTTGGTGAAGAGACATTTCATAGTCGTATAAAACCTATTTTTCCTCGTTTTTCTACATTAGGTTTGGTATTAATTATCTTTGTCGCAACAGGGCTCAAATCAAGAGTGTTATTTGCTCGACCAAGCTTATTGTTACAGATTATATTACCTGTGATTTTACTATATGTGACTTACTATATTATCGTCTTTATGATTGCTAAGTATTTCTTTAATAAAGCGGATGGGATAGCCTTAATGCATGGCACATACATCAGAAATTTATCAATTGCTTTAGCAATCACATTACAGACGTTTGAAGAAGCGAGTATTGCGGCATTATTAATTGCGGTCGCTTTTATCGTTCAAGTTCAGTTAGCGGCCTTCAATGTCAAGCATGTCACAAAATTCTTAAGGTGATCCCATAAATCACAAAATCATTTTATTAGCGCTCACCTTAGTAGTTTATAAAAAATATGATATAATGAAGTTAATAAAAACTTAGGGGGAGTTAATTTTGGATACAAAACGTATTATTATTTATACACTATTGTTTGTGGCCACGCTAGCGATTGCAACAATAGGTTTTCAACATTTTGATGAGAATGGACTTCTCATTCCAATGTTAGCCACATTAGGCTATTTCACCATTTTCTTTATCGTTGCCCAAATCGTAAAAGACAACTCAATTGTTGATATGGGATGGGGGTTTGGTTTTGTTGTTGGGAGTGTTGCGACACTTTTGACTATGAATGATCCAACGACACTGTCTTATATTATTGTAGGATTTATCGCAGTATGGGGAAGTCGTTTATCTGCACGTTTAATTAGACGAAATTGGGGAAAACCAGAAGATTTTCGTTACCAACAATGGCGTGAAGAATGGGGAGATAGGGTCGTAATTATTGCCTTTTTCCGTGTATTTATGATTCAAGGGATCATTAACTTTATTGTAGGGTCTGCGAGTTATACTGTCATTAAATTTAATCAGTTTAATTTTGACGGTTGGACGCAATATATTGTGTATCTTGGTCTTTTAGTCGCAACGATTGGATTAATCTTTGAAGTCGTTGGTGATGAACAATTACGACGGCATATCAATAAACAAACAAAATCACTTATGTCAAGTGGACTTTGGTCATTAACACGTCACCCCAACTATTTTGGTGAAATTCTAATCTGGAGTGGCTTGTATATAACAGGCGTGGCGTTAATTGATGCGTCTATTAGTCTTGGCTTTTACGCAATTTTAATTATTTCACCAGTATTAATGAGTACGGTATTGATTAAAATTTCAACACCAATGCTAGAAAAACATATGGAAAAATATGACGGATGGGACACCTATAAAGCTAACACACCAATGATTTTTCCATTTACAAAATAACATTTTTAAGATGAGACAGTAAATGTCTCATCTTTTTTTTGTTAAACTTTGTTAAAAGAGTTGTCTAAATTCTTTTAAGATGTTACTATATAGATGATATTCAATATAGATAAACATCTATATAGTGAGGTGGCAAAGATGAAAGAGAAAATCGCTAAGCAATTTAAGGTATTATCTGATCCAACTCGATTAGAAATAATTGAGTTATTATTAAAAGGTGAAACATGTGGGTGTACATTAATTGATAATGTTGATGTGTCACAACCAACCCTGTCTTATCATTTGAAAATGATTACTGAAGCTGGATTGGCTACAGCCGAGCGGGATGGGAATTGGATAAAACATTATATCAATAAAGATGCCCTCAACACAATAATTAGGTTTTTAGAAGACTTGCGAGATGTTGAGGCTGAACAATGCAGTTTATAAAATCATTTTTTGTTTCTTTAAATGACATTTTGCTGAAGATGACATGGTTGAATAGACTAGTTGATCATGTGTTAGAAATTGTCTTTAATTTAGATCGCACAAGTTATCTGTTTCAAACGCTCTCTTTTTTCATTTATGATGTGATCAAGATCTTTATATTATTATCGGTATTGATTTATATATCAAGTTATATTCAGTCTTACTTCAGTCCCGAACGAACCAAACACATATTAACCCGTTTTAAAGGCATCAAAGGTAATATCTTTGGCGCGTTATTAGGAACAGTTACACCGTTTTGTTCCTGTTCGTCGATTCCGATTTTTATTGGATTTACAAAAGCTGGATTACCGATTGGCGTTACTTTCTCGTTCTTAATCTCTTCGCCCTTAGTGGATCTTGCCTCAGTGATTTTACTTGCGAGTATATTTAATTGGACAATCGCCTTGTGGTATGTCGTGATTGGGCTTGTCATCGCTGTTATTGGGGGGACGTTAATCGATCTCTTCAATATGGAGAAAGATGTTGAAGCGTTTGTAAAAGAGCCTGTAAGTCAAAACAATGTTAGCGTAACATTAGAACAAACAAAAAAAGACCGTCACATGTATGCGGTTAGTCAGGTTAAAGCTATCGTTCATAAAGTATGGATGTATGTGTTGATTGGTGTCGGTATTGGGGCAATTATTCATGGCTATATCCCAGCAAGCGTAATTAGTTATGTCCTTGGAGACAATAATCCATTCTCAGTGCTTATAGCCACACTGTTAGGTATTCCAATGTATGCCGATATCTTTGGCACATTGCCGATTGCTGAAGCGCTTGTATTAAAAGGCGTTGGAATTGGTACGGTACTTGCGTTCATGATGGCAGTAACAGCCCTTAGTTTACCATCAATCATCTTATTGAAAAAAGTCGTTAAACCACGACTCTTAATGGTGTTTGTCACGATTGTTACAATCGGTATTATTATTACAGGCTATATCTTTAATATCTTCGGATATTATTCAATATAACTAAAGCCCAACTATATTATACGAGGAGTGTAGAGTATAATGGAAATAAAAGTATTAGGATCAGGGTGTCCAAATTGCGAACGTTTAGAACGCAATGTTAAAGAAGCGTTAGAAGAACTCAATATAAAAGGTGATATTGAATAAATTACAGATGTGAGTGAAATTTTAACTTATGGTGTAATGAGTACACCAGCGTTAGTTATTGATGGAAAAGTTTTATTTTCTGGTCAAGTTTTGAGTGCGAAACAATTGATAAAGGTATTAGGTGATTAATATGAAAAAAGTTGCATTTGTCTGTATTCATAACAGTTGTCGAAGCATTATGGCAGAAGGATGGGCTAAGCATTTGGGTCAAGATTTAATTGATGCTTATTCTGCTGGGACAGAAGAATATTCGGGACCAAAGCCAATGGCGATTGAAGTTATGGAAGATGCAGGGATTGATATGTCACATGCAGATTCTAAATTGTTAGATACATTACCTGAAGATTTAGATATTTTAATCACGATGGGATGTGGTGTAGAATGTCCGTATGTGCCATGTAAACATCGTGAGGATTGGGGTCTTGATGATCCAAGTGGTGGACCAAAAGAAGCGTTCGAGCAAACTAGAGACATCATTAAAGATAAAGTCATTGACTTATTAGCACGTATTAAGGCGGGTAACCTATAATGGCAAAAGATACTAAAGCTATAAGCTTTTTTGAAACCTATCTGACGGTGTTTGTATTAATCTGTATGGCTATTGGCATCCTTATTGGCAATTATGTACCACAAATACCTACTTTTTTAAATCAATTTGAGGTTTACAATGTGAATTTACCAATCGGATTATTAATTTGGGTGATGATTTATCCCATGATGCTTAAAATTGATTTAACATCAGTTAAAAATGTCGGTAAAAATCCTGTAGGTCTGTATGTTACTTGGGTAGTGAACTGGGTAATCAAACCGTTTACCATGTTTTTAATTGCAAGCTTATTTTTCTTTATTATCTTTGATGGAATTATATCAGATGATTTAGCTCAGAACTACTTAGCAGGCGCTGTCTTACTAGGCGCTGCGCCATGCACGGCTATGGTCTTTGTATGGAGTAGTTTAACACGGGGTAATCCAGCGTATACCTTAGTCCAAGTTGCGACAAATGATTTGATTATTTTAGTGTTATTTGTACCAATTGTTGGACTCTTATTAGGTATCGGAGGTATTTCAGTCCCTTGGGGAACCTTATTTTTAAGTGTTGTATTATTTGTTGTTGTGCCACTGATTGCGGCCTCTTTAACACGCTATTTCTATATTAAAAATCATGGGCTTTATCAATATAATATGATGTTTATTCCTAAATTTAAGTTAATTACAATAATAGGGCTTTTATTAACACTCATATTAATCTTCTCGTTACAAACGGATTTAATACTGTCGAATCCACTACATATTGTATTAATCAGTGTCCCGTTAATTATCCAAACATTCCTTATCTTCTTTATTGGATATGGGACAGCAAAACTGATCGGGCTACCACATGATGTGGCGGGTCCTGCTGGAATGATAGGGGCAAGTAACTTCTTTGAATTAGCAGTTGCGGTTGCAATTGCTATATTTCCTTTAAGCCCAGGTGTGGCATTAGCGACCATTGTTGGTGTCCTGGTTGAAGTACCGATTATGTTATTGATCGTTAAAATTGTCAACAACACGAAGCATTGGTTTAAGCAACCAAGTGAAGCGTAAATATGCTGATAACATCAAAAGTCATATCACCTGATATGGCTTTTTTGTAATATTTGTAAGTATCACATTGCAAATTTAAGAAAACTTGTTATAATTTAGTTACTGGAGGTAATCACGATGAAAAATTTAAGTAAGCAACATAGAGATGCATTATTACGCCGTATTGATGACCGCAGCATGGTCATATTATATAGCGGAGAAGCGCCACATAAAACAACTGATCAATATTACTTTTTTACGCCTAATAAAAACTTTCATTACCTAACAGGGTTAATGGAACAAAAAATGAAGTTGGTATTAATTAAAGATGGAACCACAAAAAAATGTTACCTATTCATTGAAGAAACGACAGAATATATGCGTCAATGGGTTGGTGAACGCATGAGTAAAGAAGAAGCGAGTGAGATCTCAGGTATCGATGTCAAAAACATTAAATATCTAAGTGAGTTTGACACATTTATCGACCGTGTGATGGGATATAAACGCGGATTAGCTGTCCGGGTACCAAAGCATTTATATCTTGATTTATATCGACCAAGACCTATGGATGAAGCGTTATCACTGAGCGTTTTTAGTGACATCATTAAAAATTATAAAGAATTAAATATTATGAGTGTCAATGAACATCTCAGTTACTTAAGAATGTTTAAAGATGCGTATGAACTATCACAGTTACAAGAAGCAATTGACATCACAGACAAAGGATTAAAACGCGTTATGGATGAACTTGCAAACCGTGATAACGAACAGCAAATTGAAGCGGACTTTCTACATGAAATTACGCTTCGCGGCGCAACAACCAATAGCTTTAATACCATAGCTGCATCAGGTAAAAATGCGACCGTCTTACATTATGAGAATAATAACGAACCTCTTGAAGACGGCAATTTGATTCTTTTAGACCTTGGGGCACTTTATAATAACTATGGCGCAGACATATCAAGAACGTATCCTATTAACGGAACATTTAGCAAACGTCAAAAAGCGTTATATAATATCGTACTTGATGTTAATAAAGCGACGATTGATTATGTGAAACCAGGATTATCTTGGGATGACTTAAATGCATTTGCGAAAGACTTACTCGCAGAAAAATGTATGGATATTGGTTTAATTGATAATAAAGAAGATATTAAAAAATATTACTACCATTCTATTGGTCACTTTTTAGGACTTGATGTCCATGATGTGGGACATTATATAGAAACGTTACAAGAAGGTATGGTCTTAACCATCGAACCGGGTCTGTATGTTAAAGAAGAAAATATTGGTATTCGCATTGAAGATAATATTTTAATTACCAAAGAGGGGGCAAAAAACTTAAGTCAACATATTATTAAAGAAGTTGATGATATCGAAGCATATATGAAAAAATAAGTGTTGCTTAGCAACACTTTTTTTAAAGGAGGTCACAATGGGTCACATTATATTTATTGAAGGAAATCCAGGGAGTGGCAAAACGACTTATGCAAAACGCCTAAAAACAACGTTAGAAAACAAAGGTTATAAGGTAAAACAATACCAAGAAGGAGACTTACATCCAATCGATCTTGCCTGGTGTGCGATTGTGGATGAATCAACGTATGTTGATATTCTTAATCGTTATCCTATGTTAGAAAACGATATTAAACAGTATACCAAGCATATCGATGACAATTAGATTATTGCATATACAAGAGTAGATTATACTGCCGCACCTAAAGCGTTCTATGAAGAAATGGATACGTATGAGATTTTTCGCTCAAAAACATTACAGCCCTTTAAAGAGTGGCATCATAAACTATGGCAACAGTTTAGTAATACTTTAGATACTGACATAATCTATATTTTTGAATGTGTCTACTTACAAAATCACATTAATGAGTTAATGTTAAAATATAATTTACCATTACCTGAACACATAGCCTATTTCAAAGCACTCTTAGAGCCATTGGTGTCGCATGATCCGATCTTGTTTTTTGTTGAACAAAAGGATGTAAAGAAGGCGATCGATCACGTAAGTGAAGAACGCAAATCACCAGATAAAGCTAAATTTCAGGATTGGATTGATCGTGTCATCGAATATATCCGCGACATGCCTTATGGAAAGACACTTGGCTATACAGATTATGAAGGCATAATTCAATATTTTAAAGACCGTCAATTACTTTCGAAAGAGATTATCAAAACACTCCCAATAACGACATATGTGTATCAACTTGATGGTAGTTATGATGAAGTCTTTAATCAGATTAAAAAAACCACATTAAACACTCTTAAGTAGAGTGTTTTTTTTGGGTTTTACAGTATCGCAAGGGACAAAACTATGATATAATGAAACCGGTGATTTTTAATGAAGTATATTCAAGGTATTGTTAAAGCTATTATTTTTCATAGTGAGCAAAATGCATTCACAATTATTAAAATTGATGTCACAAAAACAAGTAAACCGATGGATTTAATCACGCAAAGTCAAGGCGATTATCTCACTGTAACTGGGTACTTTTTAAAACCAATGCGAGGAGAAGAAATTCGCTTTTTTGGTAAATTTAAAAATCATCCAAAATACGGAATGCAATATGTGGCAAGTCAGTATGAAAAAATTGAGGAAACATCAATCCCGGGATTGATTGAATATCTCAGTAGTGATCTCTTTCCTGGTGTCGGGATTAAAACCGCAACGCATGTTGTTAATACACTCGGTAAAGATGCGATAAAAAAAATCATTGATGATAAAGAAGTGTTAAACAAAGTCCCCAAATTAAGCGATAAAATCACGGATGTTATCTATGATGGGCTCGTTGAAAACAAAGCCGCCGAACACACATTAATCAAACTCTATAGTTATGGTATTGGTCCCAAAATGGCAATGAAGATTTTTCATCATTATGGTGAAAAAACCATTGCGATCATTGAACAAAATCCCTATCAACTTATGATGGACATAGAGGGTGTTGGGTTTGAACGCGCTGATAAAATTGCCAAAGAACTGGGATTTGAAGATGATCATCCGTTAAGAGTCAAAGCCATGATTCTTTACTTATATCAATATATGGGAACCAACTATGGACATACCTATTTATCACGCCAACAATTGTTAGAGTTTTTAGAAACATCCCTCAACAAATCACATGTTGTTATTGAAACACCCGTCATTGACACTTATATCGATGAACTTATCGACGATAATGTTTTTGATGAACACGATGAGGAGATTAGTCTAAAACAAATTTATTATGCGCGTGAGCACGTCGTGAATACAGTCGTTAAACTCTGTGAAGAGACTGAATCTCAATATTCTTCAAGCGATATTGATGATACAATCGATTTATTTGAACAAGTACATGATATGACATATACAGAAGAACAACGTCAAGCTATTCATGACGCTATGACAAACCATCTATTTATTCTAACAGGGGGACCAGGAACAGGGAAAACAACCATTATTCAAGGTATAGTGTTTGTCTACAGTAAATTAAATGATATTCCCATTTTATACAATAACCCGTTATTTGAAATCAAGTTAATTGCCCCTACAGGCAGAGCAAGTAAACGAATGAATGACACGACAAAAGTGTATGCGGAGACCATCCATCGCTTTTTAGGATATGGCTATGATGGTAAATTTGCCCATGATAAAGATAATTTAGTTGATGCCAAAGTGATTATCGTTGATGAAGCATCAATGATTGATATTTATCTTGCTGCGCAATTGTTTCAATCAATTCCCAAAGATACAAAAGTCATCTTAGTCGGCGATAAAGACCAGTTACCAAGTGTAGGTCCTGGCCAAGTATTGAATGACTTACTAAATGTCAATGAGATCCCGTCGTTAGCTCTAACGAGAATTTTTAGACAAGCAAGCAACTCACATATCATTGATTTAGCCTATCATATTAACCAAGGAGAACTACCGAGTGATTTGATGCAGGTGTATGATGATCGTATGTTTGTGAAAGAACACGCTCATAGTTTTCAATCTCGCTTAGTTAAAAGTTTAGAATATTTAATGAATCAAGGGTATGATTTAATTGATGATATCCAAATATTAATTCCGATGTATCGTGGAACAACAGGAATCGATGCGGTTAATAACCTTGTTCAAAAAACCTTTAACAAAGGAAAAGGACATACCGTAGAACATGGAGACAGAACCTTTAAAACAGGGGATAAGGTAATTCAATTATCGAACCAGGTAGAAGATAACATTATGAATGGTGACCAAGGAACTGTCATTGGTGTCACGAAAGAAAGTACTGTCATCGTGTCTTTTGATGGCAATGAAGTAACCTATACAAAAGGCGACTTGATTCACTTAAAACATGCCTATGCGATGAGTATCCATAAATCACAAGGGAGTGAATATAAAGTAGTTGTACTCCCTATCTTTAAAAACTACTCGATTATGTTGAAGAAAAAACTAATCTATACAGCAATTACACGGGCAAAAGAAAAACTGGTTATCATGGGGGATGAATCAGCGTTGCGCTATGGTGTTGAACACATAGAAAATACCCGT
Source organism: Candidatus Izemoplasma sp. (assembly GCA_036172455.1). Lineage (NCBI taxonomy): Bacteria > Bacillati > Mycoplasmatota > Mollicutes > Candidatus Izemoplasmatales > Candidatus Izemoplasmataceae > Candidatus Izemoplasma > Candidatus Izemoplasma sp. Next base: position 183,275 of record JAXKVY010000002.1, on the reverse strand, counting down.
CAAAGTAAATTACAAGAAGCCATTACAGCGCGTCTAAATCATAGGCCTGAGACACGTGTTAAGGTCGAATCAAACAATTCAATCATCGATGACCCTGACATTCCATTTGATACATTAGGTGAAAAGCTGAATGGATTAAGTCCCTATGACTTTTTAAAAGACTAATTCAGTTGCATTAACAGGGTATTTTTAGTATAATACTTATGAAATCGTTGATGAAGCCGAGTAATATAGTTATTTATCCTAGAGAGTTAGTGGTTGGTGTAAACTAATATTGTGACTATATGAAGCTACTTCTAAGAGGTGTTAATCGCACCCGCACACTTTGCGTTAACAAGTACGAGTGCTAGGAAACTAGAACTAAGGTGGTACCACGGAAAGTCTTCGTCCTTAATGATTTAAGGGCGATTTTTATATATTAAGGAGTGATTGCGATGAAACAATTATCGACAAATGAAATCAGACAAATATGGTTAGATTTTTTCAAAGAGCACGGGCATGCGGTAGAAGAAAGCGCAAGCTTAATACCAAACAATGATCCAACATTGCTTTGGATTAACGCAGGAGTTGCCCCACTGAAAAAATATTTTGACGGATCGATTATCCCAAGTAATCCCCGTATTGTCAATGCCCAAAAATGTATTCGAACAAACGACATCAACAATGTTGGTAAAACTGCGCGGCACCATACCTTTTTTGAAATGTTAGGTAATTTTAGTATTGGTGACTATTTTCGTGATGAAATCATTCCATGGGCTTATACTTTATTAACCGACGACAGGTATTATGGTATGGACCCAAATAAACTCTATTTTACAGTCTATCCTGATGATGAAGAGACTATTCAGGCATGGTTGAATGTTGGGGTTAAACGCGGCCATATCATTAAATGTGAACATAATTTCTGGGAAATAGGAGAGGGTCCTTGTGGACCTGATACAGAGATTTTTTATGATCGTGGTGAGGCGTTTGGTGATATTGGACTAGATGTGATTGAACACGATATTGAAAATGATCGTTATATTGAAATTTGGAATATTGTATTTTCTCAGTTTAATGCCAAAAAAGAATTAGAACGCGATGCATATCCTGAACTTCCTAGTAAAAACATTGATACAGGGATGGGACTTGAACGGATGGCATGTGTTATGCAAGGCGCAGAAACAAATTATGAAACAGATATATTTATGGCATTGAATAAAAAAATTAGTGAGATTAGTCATATTGAGTATACCGGTCAAATGTCATTCAAGGTTATCGCTGATCATATTAGAACCGTCACATTTGCTGTTGCGGATGGGGCTATATTATCGAATGAAGGACGTGGTTACGTACTTCGTAGACTATTAAGACGTGCTGTTAAACATGGAAAACAACTGGGTATCAGTAAAGCCTTCTTATACAAACTGGTCGATACTGTGATTGAACAGATGGGGACCTATTACACCTACTTAAGCGACAACTCAGACATCATTAAAAAGGTGGTAAGAAAAGAAGAAGAGAAGTTTCTTGAAACACTCACCCAAGGTGAAAAGTTACTTGAAAACTTAATTGAAGATAGTGACAACCAAACAATTACAGGCGACAACGCCTTTAAACTGTATGACACCTATGGCTTCCCAATTGAACTAACCATTGAACTCGCAGAAGAACATGGGTATATTGTCGATGAAACTGGGTTTAAAGAAGAAATGGATAAACAAAAAGAACGTGCTCGTAATGCACGTAAAGATACACTGAGTATGAAAGAACAGAACGAAGCTTACCTAAACTTCAGAGCGCAAGATACATTTACAGGATATGATTCATTGGTTGAAGAAACACGCATCCTTAAAGCGTTTGATGAAGGTGTTGTCTTAGAATGCACACCATTCTACGCAGAAAGTGGTGGCCAAGTCGCAGATACTGGTGTTATCCAAACAAAGGATGAAACATATTATGTCAAAGATGTTCAAAAGATGCCTAATGGACAATTTTTACATTATATAGATGACCACAATTTAACCGATGGAGATAGCGTAAAAGCTGAGGTTGATGAGATGAAACGGTTATTAACAATGTATCATCATTCCGCAACCCATTTATTATTTGGCGCATTAAGAGAGATTGTTGGTGAGCATGTTAGCCAACAAGGTTCAAATGTATCAAGTGACGCTTTACGATTTGATTTTAATAATTATGATCCGTTAGATGATGAGATACTTCTTAAAGTTGAAGAACGTGTAAATGACAAAATTCGTGCAAGCATTCCTGTTGTTAAAGAAGAAGTTCCGCTTGAAAAAGCAAAAGCTATGGGTGCAATTGCCGAGTTTGGTGAAAAGTACACCGATAAAGTTCGGGTTATAAATATGGATTACACAATTGATTTATGCGGTGGTACCCATGTCGATAATACAGGGGATATCGGACACTTTGCGATAGCGAATATTGAGAATAAAGGAAGTGGCATTTACCGAATCACAGCCCACGTAAATGAAGCAACTGACAATATTAGAAAACAGTTTACTGGTTTCCATAAAGAAATGAAAAAACTGATCAATAAAGCCAACAATATTGTAAAAGATGCCAAAGCACATGGTATCGATGTTTCGTTTGATTACCAGATTAATCATTCTATCAAAGCATCTTATCAAGCAGTTATTGATAAGCGTTTAGAATTTGAACATTTACAAGAATTAGTGCGAGATTTAGAAAAGAATGTGAAAGAAGCATTAAAAGAACAAACCTTTAATCAACTAGATGATTATTTAGATCACGTCAAAAACAATACCTTAGTGTTAAAACTTGATGCGATTGACAAAGACGCATTAAAACCACTGGCAGATCGGTTGTTAGAACATTTACCTAATGGATTTGTATTTTTGGCAAATGTGTTAGATAATAAAGTAACGTTTATTGCGAAAAGTGACAATGATGACTATCACAGTGGTAAAATTGCAAAAGCTGCGGCGATGATATGTGGAGGGAACGGTGGTGGACGTCCACAAATGGCACAAGCAGGTGGTAAAGATGTATCGAAAGTTGATACGGCTTTAGCACATGTCAAAGAGTTGGTTCAATGAAAGTATTAGGCCTTGATTTAGGAAATAAGACGTTAGGCGTTGCGATTAGTGATGAGATGAAGTTTCTAGCACGCGATATTGAAACAGTACGGTTTTCCCATCAAGCGTTTAACCAAGCAATTGAATATGTTGTAACGTTATGTCAAAAAGAGCCGATTGATACCATTGTTTTAGGCTTTCCTAAAAACATGGATAATACCGAAGGTGAACAAGCGAAGATCACAAAACAATTTAAAGCAGATTTAGAAGAAGCAACTAATTTACCAGTGATATTAGTTGACGAACGTTTATCATCTAAATCGGCTTCACAGATGATGAAAACACAAAAACTAAAACGTAAAAAGCGGCAAAAATCAATCGACCAAATGGCCGCAACGATTATATTACAAAGTTATTTAGATAGAAACGAATGAAAGGAGTCTATGATGGAAGAAAAAACAATTGTTATTACAGATGACAACGGCAATGATGTAGAATTTGAAATTATTTTAACATTTCAAGATCCAAAAACCAAAAAGAACTATGTTGTCTACAAAGACCCAGAGAGCCTAGAAGAAGTTATGGCCGCTGAATATGTCGAAGAAGATGATGGTCAAGGGACATTATTAGACATTCAAACTGATGAAGAGTTTGAGATGATCCAAGAAGTATTAAATACGTTTACTGAAGAAGACTAATGACTGCTTATTTAGATACATTAATGCCAGAAAACGATCCGCTACTCATCACCTTAAGAGAGTATGCAAAGGAACATAATGTGCCCATCATTACACGGGAAGGGGAACGGTTCTTAAATCAGCTTATTGCTTTAAGTAATGCAAAGCATATTTTAGAGATTGGAACTGCTATTGGCTATAGCGCCATAAGTATGACTAAAAAACACCCTGTTACAATAACAACTATAGAACGTGACCCAAGTATGATTGAAGCGGCAAAACAAAACTTTAACAAGGCTGATGTAACAGATCGTATTACCTTAATAGAAGCAGACGCGTTAAATTATGAGCCCAAACCTAAGATAATGTTTGATCTCATCTTTATTGATGCGGCTAAAGCGCAATACATTAAATTTTTTGAAAAGTATACGCCTTTTTTAAAAGTAGGCGGTATTGTTGTGACAGATAACCTACTATTTCATGGCTTAATCGACCAAGATGTTGATAGTCGAAATTTACGACAGTTATTACGTAAATTAGATAACTTTAATCAATATATTGTATCAAAAGCAGATTATGATACAGAAATTTATAGCATTGGTGATGGCATGAGTGTCAGCATCAAAAGGAAGTGATTTAATGCAGTTTATTGTCCCTCTTCAAAACAAAGAGAATATTCAAGCCTTACGTGATGCTGGGGCAAAGGGAATCATTATTCAAAATGATGACATCACCCCACGCCCTGTAAAGTCTTATACTAAAGAGGATATGGAAGAAATTGTCTCATTATGTAAACAGTTTGCGATGGATGTTTACTTACATCTTAATATTATGATGCATCAAACACATGTTAAGACAGTAAAAGACTATTTATCATTTGCCAAAACACATCAGATAGATGGTATTATATTTGGTGATATTGGGGTATATCAACTGGCTAAAGAGTTAGGTATTCATGATAAACTCATCTTCCAACCAGGGACCTTAACAACGAATGCTTATGATGCCAATTTTTGGCATAAAAATAATATAAAAGGTATGTTTGTTGCACGGGAAATCACGACAGATGAAGTGCTCGAAATCGCTAAAAATAGTCCGATTAATACAGCGATGATTGGTCATGGATATCTCAATATGTTTCATTCTAAACGGCCATTAATTACGAACTTTTTGACTTATCAAAAAGAGCGTCGACCGGAACTGTTTAATAACTATGAGATGACCTTGATCGAAGAAAAACGCCAAGATAAATTTCCTATTTTTGAAAATACCCATGGAACCCATGTCTTTAGGGCAAAACCAATGCATAGTTTTCATGTCATTTTAGCCTTAAAAGAGACGATTGATCTTTTCATGATTGATTCTATTTTCCAATCAGACAACTATACCATTAATGTATTAAAAGATTATCAAACAATCATAAAGGCGCCATCTAAACAAGATGCTGTGATTAAAAAATATCAAGCGACACATGACACAGGCTTTTTAGATAAAAGCACTGTATACGATACATTCTAAGGTGTGATGATATGAAAAAACCTGAATTATTAGCTCCTGCGGGAGATTTAGAGAAATTAAAAGTTGCTTTTCATTATGGCGCTGATGCGGTATATATTGGGGGTAAAAAGTTTAGTTTACGCGCACGTGCATCGAACTTTGATATTCCAGAAATTAAAAAAGCATGCGATATCGCTCATAGATTAAACAAGAAAGTCTACGTGACGACTAATATTATTCCACATAATGAAGACTTAGATGGATTAATGCCATATCTACAATCACTTGAAGCCGTTGGTGTTGATGCGATTATTTGTGCTTCACCTATAATTATCGATACAGCAAAAGCGCATACCAACTTAGAAATTCACATATCCACACAATTATCAGTGACCAATGAATTCGGCGCGAGATTCTGGAAGAACCAAGGCGCTGAACGCGTTGTTCTTGCTAGAGAATTATCACTCGATGAAATTCGTGAGTTATCTGAAAAAGCCCCTATCAACATTGAAGTCTTTATTCATGGTGGCATGTGTGTATCTTACTCTGGTAGATGTACCTTGAGTAATAATATGACAGATCGTGATGCAAATCGTGGTGGATGTGCACATAGTTGTCGATGGAATTATGACTTATATTATAAAGATGAAAAAATCAATAAAGACATCCCTTTTTCGATGAGTTCAAAAGATTTACAGACTGTAAAAGATATTTCTTCATTAATTGATATGGGTGTCGATTCATTAAAAATAGAAGGCCGAATGAAATCAATTCATTATATCGCAACGGTTGTGAATACATACCGTCACTTAATTGATGATATTTGTGATGATTATGATATCGATTTACCCAAATATTTACTCCAAATTAAAAAAGCTGAAAATCGTCTAACATCTCATGGCTTTATGCATGGGATTACTACAATAAACCAACAACTTTATAATATGCGTAGTGAAAATCCCACGCAAGAGTTTATTGGTATTGTTAGAGACTATGACCCAGAGACCAAAATTGCGCTTGTTGAACAGCGAAACTATTTTAAAAATGGTGATGTTGTTGAAGTGTTCTCACCATCATTTACACCAATCAAGTTTAAAGTTGATCACATGATGGATTATGATACTGATGAATACATTGATGTCGCAAGACATCCGAAACAATTGCTTAAGTTCAAAATCCCATTTCATGTCAATGAGTTTGACATCTTACGAAAAATAACAGAATAACTATTGCAAAAATATTTCCTTCATATATAATAGGAATGAGTTCTAGAATATTACTGAAGGAGTGAATGCACTCCTTTTGTTAAGGGTTGGTGATAGGATGAAACGTCCTGTAATTATTGCAGTTGCTGGAGGTAGTGCTTCAGGCAAAACAACTGTTGTTGAAAGAATCATGGAATCATTTAAAGATGAAAATGTAACGGTCATTAAACATGATGATTATTATAAAGATCAATCAGATTTGCCATTAGAAGAACGCTATAAAACGAATTATGACCATCCGTTTTCTTTAGACAACGATTTGATGTATAAGCAAATTCTTAAGTTGTTAAAAGGTGAAGAGATTGTTAAACCAACCTATGACTTTGAACGCCATACACGTTCAGAAAAAACAGAGATTATGCAACCGACGAAGATCTTGATATTAGAAGGAATTTTAATTTTAGAAGACAAACGGATACGTGATTTATCCGATATTAAGTTATTTGTTGAAGCGGATGATGATTTACGTTTCATTCGCCGACTTAAACGTGATATTGAAGAACGTGGTCGTACAATGGAAAGTGTTATCGCTCAGTATTTAAAAACAGTTAAACCAATGCACTTTGCATTTGTTAAACCGACAAAACGTTATGCAAATGTTATTATCCCGAATGATAGAACGCATGATGTGGCGGTAGATCTCATTATCACGAAAATAAAATCTATCATTTCAGACAAACCTGATGTATAATAAGTAATGGAGGTTACACTATGGAAAAGGTAAAATTAACGGAACAAGGTTTATTAGATTTACAAAATGAATTAGAACGTTTGAAAACAGTTGACCGCAAGGCTAACTTAGAAGCGTTAAAAGAAGCTCGCGCACAAGGTGACTTATCAGAGAATGCTGATTATGATGCCGCACGGGATGAACAAGCAAGCATTGAAGCGCGGATTAAAGAAATTGAAAGCATTTTAAAAAATTATGAATTAATCGATAGTTCTAAAGCAGATAAAAAAATTGTCAACATTGGGAATAGTGTCACAATTCAAATCAATGATTTAGAACCAAATGAGTACAAGTTAGTTGGTACAATTGAAGCGGATCCACTAAACAATAAGATTTCAAATGAATCACCAATTGGAAAAGCAATCATCGGTTGTAAAAAAGGTGATGAAATTGTTGTTAAAGGAGAAACTGGACGAGACATTCGTGTCAAAGTAATTGATTTTTCATAACTAAATAAGAATGTATCGTACATTCTTATTTTCATTTTTAAAGGAGGAAAAGTCATGATTGGAATTATTGGAGCAATGGAAGAAGAACTGACAGAACTATTGCGACATACAACAAATTTAACAAAAACATCATTGCGCCATAAAACTTTTTATGAAGGCACCATACATAATCACAACGTGGTACTCGCTTTGGCAGGAATTGGTAAAGTTAATGCCGCAATTACAGCGACGTTATTATTTGAACATTATGATATTGACCACTTAATCAATATTGGCGTTGCCGGGGGACAAAATGGTGTGACCCATAAAGACATAATTATCGGTACAGAAATACTATATCACGATGTCGATGTTACAAAATTTGATCGTTACGTACATGGACAAATTCCAGGTCAGACCCCCACTTTTATTGCCGATAAAGACCTTGTAAAATTGGCAGAAAAAGCGGGTAAAACAGAGAAATTACCTGTCTATTTAGGCAAAATTGCATCGGGTGATCAATTTGTATATGATAAAAAACCCCTAAAAGTTATAAATAATCAATATCCAGACATTTTGGCCATTGAAATGGAAGCGGCCGCCATCGCACATGTTTGTAGCCATTATGACAAACCGTTCTTAGTACTTCGTTCGATATCAGATGTCATTGAAGATTATAACCAGCACGTCGATTTTGAATCGTTCTTGAGTGATGCGGTCAAAAACGTTTCTAAGGTGTTACTTGATGTCATCAAGTCATGTTAAAACAGTAACTTGTGATGGATTAGACATTCCATTTAAGTTCATTAAAAAAAATAATAAATATACCTATTTCTATTTTAATGAACCTGGCATCATTAAGGTCCATATGGCTAAAAGAACGTCGATGAAACACATGATAAAGCATATTGAAGATGAACAAATAAAATTAAAAGAACGGTTTATTGAAGCGCAGCCTAAATCTCAAGATCCTACACTGTATACGCTATTCAATAAAACATATAAACGTCTAGATGGCTCAAGTGAAGATGTCTCAATAAATGAAGAGGAGTCAACGATTTCGATACCATCTGAAAAAGCTTTACAAATATTTGAAAAAAGGCACATGGAACGCGCAATTGACACATTAATAAAAACTTATAAAAACAATGGTTATATTAATTTAGATAATGTTACCTACCGGTTTTCTTACATGAAAAGTCGATATGGGAGCTGTCATAAACAAAAACGGAAAATTCATATAAATACCCACTTATTACATTATGATGTTCTGTTTTTAGAATATGTCTTTTGTCATGAGATATGTCACTTAGAAGTGGCCAACCATTCAAAAGCATTCTACGCGTTATTAGAACGGATTTATCCAAACTATAAATCGGTTAGAAAAAGGTTAAAGAAAATACGATTACGGTGATACTATGTTTCTACCTGTAACACGACAAGATATGATTGATCAAGAGATTGACCAATTAGATTTTATATTGATTAGTGGTGATGCGTATATTGATCATCCATCTTTTGGTATCGCTATTATTTCACGGGTCTTAGAAGCACATGGATATTCTGTTGGTATTATTGCTCAACCCGACATGTCAAGTGAGAAAGACTTTAAGCGTCTCGGTGAACCCCGATTAGGATTTTTAATCAGTGGGGGGAATATTGACTCTATGGTTAATCATTACTATGTGTCAAAAAAACGCCGTAAAAAAGATCAATATTCACCTGGAGGAAAAATGGGATTGCGACCAGACTATGCGACGATTAAATACGGTATTAAAGTCCGTAAGCTCTTTCCTCACGCAAATATAATTATTGGTGGGATTGAAGCTTCATTACGTCGGTTTGCACATTATGATTACTGGTCGAATAGTGTTAAAAAAAGTATATTGATTGATAGTAAAGCTGACTTGTTAATTTATGGTATGAGTGAATTGTCTGTTGTAGAAGTCGCAGATGCCTTAGATAGTGGATTAGATATACGAGATATTATCTTTATTAAAGGCACAGTCTTTAAGGCGAAAGAAGCGGCATATATTCCTCATAATGCCGTCACATTACCGAGTTATGATGATATTTTAGATAGTAAAGACATGTACGCAAAAAGTTTTATGATGAAGTACAATGCGTTAGATCCTAAAACAGCTAAACCGTTAGTTGAACATTACCGTTATCATACGATTGTACAAAATCCACCTAATCGTCCTTTAACACAACTTGAGATGGATAATATATATTCATTTGATTATATGCGACAAGTCCATCCGATGTATGATAGACTTGGAGAAGTACCTGCGATTAGAGAAGTGAAATTTTCTATTATCAGTAATCGTGGATGTTATGGTGGATGTAGTTTTTGTGCATTAACCTATCATCAGGGTAGAATTATCCAATCACGGAGTAAAGAATCAATTGTGAATGAAGCCAAAACAATTACTGAGATGCCTGATTTTAAAGGATATATTCATGATGTTGGTGGGCCAACAGCGAACTTCTATGACCGTGCTTGTCAACGACAGAAAAACGATTCAGTCTGTACCCATAGACAATGCTTAAGTGATGAACCATGTTCTGAGTTAGATATAAGTCATCAGAATTATTTAGATATTTTACGTTCACTCCGTAAGCTTAACAACATTAAAAAAGTGTTTGTCAGAAGTGGTATTCGCTATGATATGGTGATGTATGATGACAATGATGCGTTCTTTAAAGAGTTAGTTAAACACCATGTCTCTGGCCAATTAAAAGTCGCCCCAGAACATATTAGTGACCGCGTCTTAGATAAAATGAATAAACCCAAGCGAGCATTATATGATCGTTTTGTCAAACGATTCTATGAATACAATGATGCCTTTAATAAAAAACAATTTTTGGTGCCATATTTAATGAGTTCGCATCCAGGGAGTACACTTGATGATGTGATTGAACTGGCATGTTATGTGCGTGACTTAGGATATTATCCAGAACAAGTTCAAGACTTCTATCCAACTCCTGGCACCTTATCTACATGTATGTATTATACTGGATTAGACCCAAGAACGATGGAAAAAATATATGTACCGAAAACAAAAGAAGATAAAGCAATGCAACGGGCATTGATTCAATATAAAAACCCAAAAAATTATCAGCTTGTAAAAAAAGCCTTAATGAAAGCTGGACGAACAGACCTAATCGGCTATGATAAACACTGTTTAATTCGTCCACATTAAGAGGAGGACTTATGATTCATTTACTATTAAAAACAACACAATTTATTCCGGATGCTTTTGAACCATCTATATTTGATATTGATTTTCAAAAGTGGTATGACCAAGGAAAACGTCTGATTGTATCAGACTTGGATAATACGTTAATTTCATATGAAGATGAAGGACCAACCCAATCAGTACTTGGGTTATTTGAGGATTTAGAAGATATGGGATTTGAGGTAATTATTATGTCAAATAATGTGCCAAAACGGATGGAAGTTTTCATTAAAGGATTAGAAATTAAAGGTGTTGCTAATGCTAGAAAGCCACTGATACGTCATATCAAAAAAGAACTTGTGAATCACAAGTTAGATGAAGTATTACTTGTAGGCGATCAATTAATGACGGATGTCTGGGCGGCTAAACGTTTAGGCGCAAGCGTTGTCTTGGTTAATCCAATCAAGCGTAAAACCGAAAAATGGTATACCCGCTTTAATCGAAAGATAGAGGTAAAAATGTTGCAAAAGATCAAACGAAAATATCCAAAGACCTATCAAGAACTCAAACTAGATGAGAGGCGATAATATGGACTATAAATGTATTGGTTGTGGCAGTACGCTTCAAAGCGATGATCAAAACCAACCAGGATTTGTTCCTGGTCATAAGTTAGATGCGCTTGCGGACAACCCTGATGAGGAAATTGTCTGTAAACGGTGTTTTAAATTGATGCATTATAATGAGGTAATGCCAACTTCGATTAATGAAGATACTTTCTTTCAAATGCTGAATCGCATCCCTAAACACAATGCACTGATTGTACATCTCGTTGATATGTTTGACATTGAAGGCACATTGATTCCACAAATTAACCGATTGACCAACCATAATGAGTTGGTGATTGTAGGAAATAAAATTGACTTGTTACCGAAAAGCGTTAGACATAATAAACTGATTCATAATTTGAAACAGATATGTGGAGAGAATGAATTAAAACCCTCACAAGTAATGGTAATGAGTGCCTTAAAGAATTATGAACTAGATCATGTACTTGCAGATATCCTTGACTTAGCTGGTCAACGTGACATCTATATTGTCGGTATGACAAATGTTGGCAAATCTACCTTTATTAATCATATCTTGAAAAGTGCTCAAACCATTGATAAAGATTTAATCACAGTGAGTCATCATCCTGGCACAACGTTAGATTTTATTCACATCCCGATTGGTGATAATGAAATCATCGATACCCCAGGCTTAATGAATAATCATAGTGTGTTAACCACACTGTCGGCTAAATCACGCGCAATGGTGAATCCTAATAAAGAAATAAAGCCTAAAACATATCAATTGTACAGTGATCAAACACTCTTTTTAGGGGGGCTAGCACGACTTGAGTTTTCAGGTGAAGAAGATATCAATGTTACTGTCTTTGTATCAAATCGACTAAACATACATAGACGTAAAACAGCAGATAATGACGCCTTCTATGATACACATAAATACACATTACTCACGCCACCTTTTAAAGAGGAAGAAGATACGTTACGAAAAACTTATCATCTTACGATGGGACATTACAAAAGTGATATTGTAATCCCAGGCCTTGGGTTTGTGACTGTACGCGCTAGAGCAAAGGTTAAAGTATCAACATTTAAACATGTTACGCCATATGTTAGAAAGGCGCTAATTTAATGATTGATACAATCAAACAGGATTTACAAAAGATTTATCGAAAGGCGGGTAAAACACATCGCCTTAAACATGTGTATGGTGTCGTAGAAACAGCGTTATATTACGCCAAGCAGTTCAATGTCGATGAACGCAAAATAACCATTGCAAGTTTACTGCACGACTGCACAAAATATTTATCTAAAGATGAACACATCGATTACATAAAAAAAGGTTTCGATAATAGTGAATGGATTATAGAGTCTTTTAACGAAAACTTATACCACGCTTATAGCGCAGCGGCTTATGCGACGATTACTTATGGGATTACTGATCAAGATATTCTGATGGCAATTATGCATCACACAGTTGGTCGGCCGAACATGAGTGATATCGAAGCAATTTTATTTGTGAGTGATTATATCGAACCTAGTCGAGAGTATGAATCATGTAAACAGGTTCGTGAAATAGCTAAAGACAATTTTACAAAAGCAATTTATACAATTATGGACAATTCAATTAAATTATTTCAAGATGGGACTCAGAACATTCCTGAATTAGCTTATCTTGCAAGAGACTACTATAAAGAGGAGTTGAAACAAAATGAAGAAAATTGATATTATATTAGATGCCTTAGAAGATGTGAATCTCGCGGATATTGAGATCTATGATATGCGTGAAAAATCACCATTCTTTGATTTCTTGGTGATTTCAAGTGCTACCAGTTCACGTCAATTACAAGCATCAATTACACACGTTTCTGACGATCTAGCAGAAGCTGGATTTGATGTCCCACGCGTTGAAGGAAAAAATTCTAATGCATGGGTATTACTTGACTGTAAGGACATTGTTGTGAATGTGTTCACAAAAGAAGAGAGAACATATTACAACCTAGAAAAAATGTTGGTAGAAATTGAAACCATCAAACGTGATCAAATCTAATGTATGAACAATTGAGTCATTATTATGATCTCTTCTTAGATGATGCATTATATGAGATGTATTATGAACTCATCCAAAAATATCAAGCAAATGGCACTGTCCTAGATTTAGGATGTGGCACAGCGCCACTTGCCATCAAACTCGCAGAAGCAGGTTATTTTGTCTCCGGTACAGATGTCTCTCAGCCGATGTTAGAAGAAGCTTATAATAATGCTGTTGAACATAATCTTCATATACGTTTCTTCATCCATGATTTATTAGACCCAATTGCCAACACATATGATATCTTTACGATGTCCTCTGATGTCATCAATTATGTTTTGTCAGAAAAAGATGTCTTGAGTGTATTTAATAATATAAGCCAAGCCATGCATGACCGTTCTATTTTGGTCTTTGATGTCCTACGTCCAGCTTTTGTTAAAGAACTTGATGGGTATCAAGAAACCATTGACTTAGCACAAGATACTATGCATTGGCAAGTGTCTCACACCGATATTCCTGGACAAATTCAACATACCTTGAATTTTCAGGACATAACTGAGAAACACCTTCAACAAACGTATCCGCTTAAAACTTATAAACGGCTTTTAGAAGAGGCAGATTTATATATTGTTAAGAAAAAGAAAACAAAAGAACGCATCATTATTATATGTAAAAAGCTTTAAAGCACCGCTTTAAAGCCTTTTTTTATATTAAATTTCAAGGGGGTCATATTCGAATACAACCTCTTTTTCTGGCCGTCTTTTCTGGCCACTTTCCATCAAGAGAGTCTCATATAACTCTACAAGGCCAATGATGTAATATGGTATGACATAAAACCCTATGAGACCAAATGGGAAGGGAATAGCAAGAAACCATAGAAGATAACTGAATGGAAAAAAAATGATACGAAGGACACTATGTTTTGTGATCTGCCATGACATCTTAAAAGCATCAATTACTGGGAGCGATTGATCAACGATAAGATACGAGGCAAACATAAACCGTACACTTAGGTATAAAAATATAATCGATAGTATAATAACAGGAATAAGATAATAAAGATGTGTATCACTACTTGCATGAAACATTGACATTGCTTGATAACTAACATCACTAGCTCCGTCATATCCTACAAGGGATAATAGATAAACAATGATCGGGTATGATGTGATATAAGTAGGGATAAAAAAGACAATTGTATAGACAAGAATTGATAATAGTCGTTTGTCATAATCAAATAATTGTTTCAGTGAAAACGAGTCCTTACCGCGAACATATGGAATCAGTAACTTTAAGGTCACTAACGTATTTAACGTAGTGATAATAATCATAATTGTATCATCATAGATTACATCTATAATCGGATGACTAAGGGTGATAGGTAATGTCAATGTGAACCGAATTATAAAATAAAAAAAATCAATGACAAAAATAATAAAGAATGCGGTCCCGAAGTTTTCGTTGAGACGCATTCTGGCGTTTTCTTTAATGGCTGAATAAGGTGTTTTTTTATGCATTTTAACCATCTCCTAAGCCCATGTTATATCATAATTAGTTGGCGAAAAGAAATATTTTTGTATGAACCATATCATATTATATGAGGTGATGATATGACATATATAAAAAAATATGGTATTTTGGCATTATTCATAGTGGTTTCAATTGGTTTTTTTCTGTTCCAAAAAGATGATGATACACCAGAGTTTACTGTGCCAATCAAAGAGACACAAGAGGCAGAAGAACAATATATTTATGTCGATATTAAAGGCGCAGTAAAATACCCAGGTGTCTATAAACTCAAAGAAGATAGTCGTCTATTCCAAGTTATTAGTAAAGCGGGTGGACTCTTACATGATGCGGATGAGTTAGCCATTAACTTAAGCCAATCTTTACGAGATGAAATGGTGATCTATGTGCCAATAGTTGGTGAAGACTATCCTCTAATCACAGACGTCACAGAAAATCAAGAGGCGGGTATTGTGAATATTAACACAGCCTCTAAAATAGAACTAGAAACCTTACCAGGTATCGGACCTAGTACGGCACAAAGTATCATTGATTATCGTGAAGAATTTGGTGATTTTGAAACAATTGAAGCGTTATTAAATGTAAGTGGCATTGGAGAACAGACACTTGCCGATCTTGAACCGTATATTACAGTATAAATATCGTTTTGTTTATTGTGCTATAGCACTAACCACGCTTCTAATGACATTAGAATCCTTTTGGTATGTGCTATTATTAAGTGCATTTTTATGGTTTATCATTAAACAACACAAAGATATGTTAGTGATGATTCTTATCATTCTAGCCATCTATGGATTGAGTCGCATCGTAACCGCTCAATTATGTACTGGCATAGATGATTCGTTCACTTTAAAAGTAAGCCACGTAGAAGCAACACTGTATCGTTATAAAATGACTGGTCGGACAGGTCTATGCAAAGTTATTGTATACAGCTATGAGGAAACTAAAGCAGGGGATGTCATTACAGTGAGTGGTGAAAAACGAGAGGCTGAATCCTCAACTGTTCCAGGTGGCTTTGATTATGACCAATATTTAAAAAGTCAAGGCATTGGTTTGCTTTTTGATGCGAAGTCCCTAACAAAGGTTAGAGAAGGGTTTTCTCTTCAAATAATCCACGATGTCATCAAAACCTATATTGAGCGATTCTTACCCCGTTCTGAAGCCTATATCAAAACATTTATTTTAGCGGATACAAGTGGTTTTGATGAAACGATATCCTTAGCGATTACAACACTCGGTATATCACATTTATTTGCGGTGAGTGGTATGCATATTGGCTTACTTATCTTATCCTTGAATAAAATTGGAATGGTTTTTAATATCAAAGATAAACAGAGATATATCATTATATGCATCATTTTAAGTCTCTATATGATTATCACAGGTTTTACGCCATCAGTCGTTCGTGCAAGCTTGATGGCAACTGGTGTCATGATAGTCAAACTCAAAAATGTAGACATCTCAGCCTTAGACATGTTAAGTGTAGTCTTCGTGTTGTTACTTATTGTTCAGCCTTACTATTACTTAAATATTGGGTTTCAACTGAGTTTTTTAGTAACTTTCTTTTTAATAATTAGTTATGATTTACTATCAGATTTGTATGGGTTAACCCAATTGATGTTTAGCAGCTTAATCGCTTTTTTGGTCACAGTACCATTAGTCATTCAAATGAACTACGAAGTAAATCTCATGACTATCCTTGTTAATATGGTTATGATTCCCCTGACGACGCTTGTGATTGTCCCGCTTGGGTATATCACATTTATTTTTCCGTTATTAGATCCCCTTTATGCGCATATTATCAGCTTCTTTGACGTGTTGATTCTAACACTAAGCAAAGTATTCTATATCCCGGTTTCGCTTTATCTGTTTCATCCTTTGTTTATCATATTATATTATCTGTTATTATATTTATTAGCAATTTTAGATAAACACCATTATCGCAGATTAGCAATAGTGATTCTCGTGTATCTTATAGTCACCGTATTTTCCCATAAACTCAACCCGATACAAGATGTTACATTTTTAGATATACAGGGCGAGAGTACCGTTATTAAAGATCGTTTTGATCAATGTAATATCATTGTTGATACAGGGAAACCTGATGAGTACAACACATTAATTAATTATTTGAAACGGATGCAAATCAAACGCATTGATTATGTTATTGTCAGTCACTTTCATGCCGATCATTATGGGGAAACAGAGGATCTATTAGAATCCTTTACAGTGAGCCACCTCATTACACCAGACAATGTGGGCGCCTATGAAAACCAGATGATTCAGTGTGGCAATCTTTCTTTGTTCATTTATCCGCTAGAGATCACTGATGATAATCCCAACAACCGGAGTATTCCGTTAAGCATATGGATGAATCAGACCCATTATTTTTTCATGGGAGACGCAGAGGAAATCGCTGAAATAGCGTTTGTAAAAAACTACTATATTAATGTGGATCGATTTAAAGTAAGTCACCATGGGAGTAATACCTCATCAAGTCAATTATTTATCCAAGCGATAAATCCAAAGCATGCGATAATAAATGTGGACCGCAATAATACGCATGGACACCCCCATGACCAGATAATAAAAAGATATCAGGATCATGATATTAAAGTGTTGCGAACTGACCAATCGGGAACGATTCGATATCGATCGTTTTTCGGTATATCATGGCGCGATAATTTTCCACCATAAGATGTAATTTCAACGTGCAAGAAGTATCCAGACATGCTATAATATGGATGAGGTGCTGACAATGGAAAATCAACTTTATTTACTTTATGGCGATGATACTTATTTAATAAAATCAAAGACAAAAACAATTATTGATCAATGTGATGTTGATGAATTTAACGTAACAGTTTATGATGCCGATGAAACAGACATTGAAGTCGCAATCAACGACGCATCTACAATCCCATTTATGGCTGAGACGAAAGTCATTATCATCAAAAATTGTTTCTTTTTAACGAGTAAAAAAGACACATCTAAAATTAACCATAATTTAGATGCCTTAAAACGTTATATTGACCATCCATCTGATGACACTTGTTTAATTTTGCAAGTTCCCCATAGCGCATTAGATGCCCGTAAGGCTCTAACTAAAGTTGTTAAAGAACAGGCAACAATTGAAGAATGCAAAACACTTGAATCACATAATATGCGCAGTTGGGTCAATCGCCAACTAGGGAAACACGGGATTACAATTGATGGAAATGCATTAGAAGAACTATTAAAACGCGTAGAAACCAATACAGAAGTCCTTGTTAATGAGACAACAAAGCTTATTTTGTACGCAGAAGAAGTTGAGCGAGTTGATTTAGAAACAGTGAAACTTGTGGTAACTAAAAACGTCGAAGATAATGTCTATGAGATTACCAATAAATTACTCGAAAATAACCGTGCAAAAGCCTTAGAAATCTATAACGACCTTATAATGCACAGTGAAGATCCATTACGCATACTCAGTATTTTAGTCAATAAATATCGTGAGATACTTCATACAAAGACATTGCTTGAAAACAATGCCTCAAAACAACAGATTTCTGATTACTTTAATGCGACACCAGGTCGAACGTATTATATTATGAAAAACGCCCAAAGTGTTGTTAAAGAACGGGTTGTGGATTATTTGAAAACACTTGAAAAAATCGATTATCAAATTAAAACTGGTCAAATTGATAAAAAAATTGCATTAGAATTATTTATCCTAGGTCAAGTCTAAAAAGTAATGGGTAGGCGCTCATTGCTTTTTTTCAGTTTTCATTCCCATTTTCATTTGATAATAATCACTGTTTATGCATTGACTTTTTGGCCTAATCATTGTTATAATTAAACTGTTAATTTGTTTCTACTCATAATTAAATTATGTTTTATCGTATATTATAGAAGTTAAAAGAAGGACGGAGGTTTTACCATGGATATAACAGTATTCATACTCTCCGGTCTTGCATTTATCGCTATTGGAGCCTTAGTAGGGTTTTTACTCAGTTTATATATTGGGGAAAAAGGTCTATTAAAAGCTCGTGAAGAAGCAGATCTATTGATTGAAGACGCACGTAAACAAGCCGATAAGAATAAAAAAGAGACCTTGCTTGAAACCAAGCAAGAAATCCATAAGATGAAGCTTGAACTCGACAAACAGACCAAAGAAAAGAAACAGGAATTAAGTAATGTCGAGAATCGTTTATTACAACGTGAACAATCCCTTGACCGCAGAAGTTCTAATTTAGACAAGCGGGAAGGGAATTTGGACAGAAAAGAAGACGGCATTGAACGTCGAAAACAATCATTAGAAGATAAAAATCGCAGACTGGATGAGTTAGTAGAAGAACAAAACAATAAATTATTTGAAATTGCACGCTTCACAACCGAAGAAGCAAGAGAATTAATCTTTAAACGAGTAGAAGACGAAATGGCAAATGAAATTGCTCAATTTATTAAAGAAGAAGAAGAGAAAGCAAAACGTGAAGTTGATAAAAATTCAAAAGAAATCTTATCAACCGCATTACAAAAGTACGCACAAGATGTTACATCAGAACGTACTGTAAGTGTCGTTACCTTACCAAATGATGAAATGAAAGGACGTATTATCGGACGAGAAGGACGAAACATACGGACCATTGAAGCATTAACAGGTGTCGATTTAATTATTGATGATACACCAGAGGCCGTCGTACTCAGTGGGTTTGATCCGATTCGCCGTGAAATTGCGAAACGCGCATTAGAAGCACTTGTCGCCGATGGACGCATTCATCCAGGGCGGATTGAAGAAGTTGTCGAAAAAACCCGTAGTGAGGTTGACCGATTTATCCGAGATAAAGGAGAAGAGGCTGTCTTTGAAGTCGGGATTGGGAAAATACATCCAGATTTAGTCAAGTTACTTGGACGCCTACACTTTAGAACCAGCTATGGTCAAAATGTCTTAAGACATTCTATTGAATCAGCGTTCTTATCTGGTAAGTTAGCTGCTGAAATTGGTGAAGATGAAGTGCTCGCAAAACGTGCAGGACTCTTACACGATATTGGTAAAGCTGTCGATCATGAAGTCGAGGGATCACATGTTGAGATTGGGATTAACTTAGCGAACCGCTATAAAGAACCATTCGCAGTCATTGATGCTATTCGTTCACATCATGGTGAAGTAGAAGCTGAAACAATTATTGCAGTCTTAGTTGCCGCATCTGATGCTCTCAGTGCTGCACGCCCAGGCGCAAGAAGTGAATCACTTGACTCATATATTAAACGACTTGAACAACTTGAATCCATTTCAACCAATGTACAAGGTGTTGAACACGCGTATGCTATTCAAGCCGGTCGTGAAGTACGTGTTATTGTAGAACCAGATAAAGTTGATGACACAATGGCATATAAAATTGCCCGTGACATCAAAGATAAGATCGAAGAACAATTGTCATATCCTGGTACCATCAGGGTTACCGTTATTCGTGAAACACGTGCTCAAGATATTGCAAAATAAGCCTTCTATTTAGAAGGCTTTCCTTATAGGTGATACGATGGAGAAATTTGATTTATATGATAAACTTGGTAATAAGTTAGATAAAACAATGTACCGTGGAGGCACCAATACACAAGGGGAATATCACCTTGTGGTTCATGTGTGGATACGCAATAAGGATGGCGAATATCTCATCCAACAACGTAATAAAACAACTGACCTCATTCCCAATCAATGGGGATGTACAAGTGGTGCGGTTATTCAAAATGAAACCAGTATAGATGGCGCTTTGCGTGAGGTAAAAGAAGAAATTGGACTAAACTTAACACCAGAAGACTTAACACGGATTAAGCGTTATGTGATTGATCATCCCAAATCAAACTATATTACCGATGTGTACTTAGTTGAAAAAGATGTAAGATTATCATCCTTACAACTTGATCATCATGAAGTTAAAGCAGTTACCTATAAAACATTAGATCAGATTGAAACAATGGTAATAGAGAACACCTTTTGGAACTATGCACGATTATTAGAACGTCGTGATTACTTTGATCTTTTAAAGATATCAAACGAAAGACTTAGGAAACGGTAATTAGAGTCTATTTTGACTAATTTAATCAACGTGATTTCAAGATAGTAAGTTTGAAACACCTGTGCATAGGATTCATCACACAATTAGGAAAAACCGTTAAATAGTAATTTATCATTAGTTTATAGAGATGTCTTAACAAAGAGACAATCTCTATAAGAGATACTAAAGGGACATATTTAAGTTACCCTTTCTAGAAAAGAGTTGATATCATGCGTATTTGTATGGTAGGTGATGTATTTGGAAACAATGGGTTAAAAGCTTTAAAACAGTATTTACCCCAAGTGAAAGAACAATATCGCCCAGATTTACTCATTGTCAATGGTGAGAATTTAGCTGGTGGATTTGGATTAACCAAAGCCTTATATGATGACCTAAAAAGCATGCACATCCATGTGATTACAATGGGTAATCACACCTTTAGTAAGCGTGAGATTATGGATTATATGGATGACGCAACTATTATTAGACCACTAAATTATGGCGAGGGTGTGCCTGGTAAAGGAATTTACACCTTTAACTATAATGGAGAAACCGTTGCGGTCATTAATTTAATGGGAAGAATCTTTATGGGGGACCCTTTAAAAAATCCATTTACCGTTATTGATGATACCTTAAAAACACTCGATACTGATCATATCATTATTGATTTTCATGGGGAAGCAACAAGTGAAAAACTGGCCTTTGGACACCATGTGGATGGTCGTGTAACGGCTGTTTTTGGTACCCACACTCATGTGCCAACGAAAGATGCGATGAGATTACCTAAGGGGACATTCTATATTACTGATATTGGTATGACAGGGTCACGTTATAGTATATTAGGGGCACAAAAAGATAAACAAATACAGAAATTTATATCAGGGATGCCAGCCCGCATTGAAGAGGATAAGTCAGATGTACTACAGTTTAATGCAGTATTGATTGATACGGATCAATCAACGATTAAACACCTGCAATATTTTTCAGATGAAAGAGGAATTAATCATGGCCAAAGATTATAGTAAATATTTTGAAAAGCCATCGCTTCGTGATGCAAGAAAACGTAAGAACAATACAACTACGACATTGTATTTTGATGAATATGCCAACATCAAAGGCGTTGGAAAAGGGAGAACATACCGTATAGAAACCTATGGGTGTCAAGGTAATGAAGCAGACACAGAGAAAATTCGGGGAATATTAGAAGCACTTGAGTTCACGCAGGCAGACGATTTAGAAACGGCAGATATCATTCTTCTGAATACGTGTGCGATTAGAGAAAATGCGGAAAATCGAGTATTTGGTGAACTGGGACGACTTAAACAATTTAAACGTAATAATCCAGAATTGATATTAGGCGTATGTGGCTGTATGCCACAAGAGGAGTCTGTCGTTGATCGTATATTAAAAAAATATCCCTACGTTGACTTGGTTTTTGGGACCCATAATATATACAAGTTACCAGAATATTTAGAGGCAGTTTTATTTTCAAAAGAACGGGTGATTGAAGTATTCTCTGAAGAGGGGTCAATCGTTGAGAACATTCCTAAAGTCAGAGAACATACCAAAAAAGCATGGTTAAATATCATGTATGGATGTGATGAGTTCTGTACATATTGTATTGTCCCTTATACTCGAGGTAAAGAACGTTCAAGAGATAAAGAAGATATCTTAAAAGAAGTTCAAGAACTGATTGACCAGGGTTATCAAGAAGTCACATTGCTAGGACAAAATGTAAATTCCTACGGACGAGATTTTACGGATAAAGAATATCAATTTAGTGATTTGTTAAGTGATCTTTATAAAATGGATATCAACCGTGTACGTTTTACGACTTCTCATCCAAAAGATTTTGATTCAAAAACAGTGGATGTCTTAGCTAAAGGTGGGAATCTCATGCCGTATATCCATCTACCTGTTCAATCGGGTAGTAACGCAATCTTAAAAAAAATGAATCGTAAATATACAAAAGAATCTTATCTTGCACTTGTCAATGAAATTAAAGAAAAAATACCCCATGTTTCTTTAACCACTGATATTATTGTTGGCTTTCCAGGAGAAACACGGAAAGATTTTGAAGAGACCCTTGATCTCGTGAAACAATGTCAGTTTGAAGGGGCCTTTACCTTTGTCTATTCAAAACGTGAGGGAACACCTGCGGCAAAATATGAAGATAACGTCTCGATAAAAGAGAAAAAGGCACGATTACATGAGTTAAATGAAGCAATTAATGATGGTTACCTAGATGGGACTAAACGCTTTGAAGGTAAAGTCGTAAAAGTCTTAGTTGAAGGACCATCTAAAAATGATGACACTGTTTTAGCTGGATATACAGAAAATAATAAGTTGGTTAACTTTAAAGGACCAAAAGCCTTAATTGGTGATATTGTTGATGTGAAAATTACCGAAGCCAAAACATGGTTCATGATAGGTGAGGCTGTTGAATAAGTTAGATGCCTTAATCAAGGCTTTACAAGATGATGATAAAGTTAAACGGTTCCAAGAATTAGAGACCATTATCAATAACGATGCGTCTTTACAAAAAGAATATCAACGGCTGTTAAAGGCACAAAAAGTATTGGTTAATTACGAACACCATAAGGATCCAAAACTTAAAAAAGCCCAAGCACAGTACACTAACATTTTAGAAGAATTGGGAAACCATCCATTATTTAATGAGTTCATCGATTTACTCGAATGGATAAATGATGATCTTGTGTTACTACAAAAAATCTTTGAATCAGCTATAAATGAAAAATAACAAAAATGTGGGAAATTGCTTTTTTAAGCGATTTCCTATTGCTTTATAAGGGTATTTATTTTATAATAAAGATAGATTGGAAGGTGTTAGAATGGCAAAAAATAAAAAAACGGAAGAATATATTTACTTATATTCGAAAAAAGTTAAGATCAGTAAACTTGTGAAAGACTTCATTGTTATTCCAAGTAGTGAGATTGTTAAATACCTTAAAAACAAGGAAATTTATTTACCAAATTACTTACATAAAGCCTTAATCCGAAAAAATATCGCCCCTGCTATAGCCGACGCAGAAAGCAGTGACAAATTTTCTGATGAAATGAAATATCGGTTACGCTGGTTTGATGATTTTACGATTTTCCAATTAGAACGTTTGGCTTCAGGCTATCAATTAAAGATTGATGTCAACGAGTACAAGAAAGACTTTTGGGATATTATTATCCGTAATCGCAGTGAATTAGGGATTAATAACTTGGAGTTTGTTAAATTACAAAATTTAACTTTGAAATATGCCAAAGAAGACCAAGAAACCTATGAAGAGATGATGAAAAACTTCCAAGAAGTTTACTTTGAACCCGATGGATACTTTGATGGGACATTAATTGAAGATGCCCAAGAAGTATTAGAAAATGCGACTACAATGACTGAAATTCGTGAACTGGGTAAAAAGTATGGTGTGGAAATACCACGTCGTATTAACAAAAAACAACTCATTGATATTGTGGCTTTAAAACTCGGCTTTGATGACGCAAAACGGGAGGAAATTGCTAAAAAATCTATTTTAGAAATTGAACGGTATGCGAAACGTCGTAAAGTCAATGTCAGTATTGAGTTGCGTAAAAGTGATATGATTGAATATATCTTAATTAAAATGCCTAAAAAGGCCGCGCCTAAATACACAGAGAGTTTAGAAGTGTTTGCTGGGAGGAACATTGAAGAATATTTATACAACATAAAATTTCAAGAAATTGCAAGTAAAGTCAAAGAACAACGCAAAAAATTTGTTAAGAAGATTGTTTTAATCGTAATTGCACTAAGTGTACTAGCGGGTGTCGGTTACTTAGCATATATCAATTTCGTTGTATAGTTTAGGAGACCATTATGGAAGGTATCGATAAAACACAGTATACGCCAATGATGCGTCAATATTTAACCATTAAAGAAGACTATGAGGATGCGATAGTCTTTTTTAGACTGGGCGACTTTTATGAAATGTTTTTTAGCGATGCGTATCTCGCATCAAGGGAGTTAGAGATTCAATTAACCGGTCGAGATGCCGGGGCTAAGGAACGTGTACCGATGTGTGGTGTACCGTATCATTCCGCAGATCCATATATAGAACGCTTAATTGAAAAAGGGTATAAGGTTGCCATTTGTGAACAGGTTGAAGACGCATCAAAAACAAAGAAACTTGTAAAGCGTGACGTCGTTCGACTAATTACGCCAGGGACCTTTATGGACCAAGCAGAAAATGAAAACCATTATATTGCCGCATTAGGGATTCACCCTCATCAATTTACCTTAAGCTTTTGTGATGTATCAACCGGCGATAGCTTTAGTTTAGAATTACCAAAAGATAAAACGATTTTAGTCGGCGAGTTACTCCAAATCAATGCTAAAGAACTAGTCGTATCACACTTCTTTGATGAAGCTTATTTAAAGGAGTATGTTAAACAAGAAGGGATTTTAGTCTCAATTCAAAATGATACCGATATTCCTGATATGTTTGAACAATTACTCAGTAATATTCATAGTAAAGATGCGAAAAAAACCTATCGTCGACTGATTAAATATATTCTTGACACACAAAAACGCGAACTCATGCATATTAAACCTGCAGAGCAACTAGAAGCAACATCGTATTTACGTCTTGATAGTAATAGTGTAAGAAACTTAGAACTGACAGAAACATTGCGTCAAGCCCATCGTAACGGAAGTTTATTTTGGCTTATTGATAAATGTAAGACAGCGATGGGAAGTCGGTATTTAAAACGTCAGTTATTAAGACCATTAGTCAATAAAAAAGTATTAGAGACACGTTACGATACTGTCGATATTTTAAATAAAGAGTTTATTATTAAAAATGAGTTACGGGATGCCTTAACGGATGTGTATGACTTAGAGCGGATTGTTGGGCGCGTTGCTTACGGTAATGCCAACGCGAAAGACTTAGTTCAACTGCGACGTAGTCTTAGTGTCGTGCCTTATTTGAAAACACAACTAGAAACATTAGATACTAAGCATACAAAGCGTTTAGCTGATCAGCTAAACACCTTAGATGATTTAGTCAACGAGCTTCATACAGGTCTCGTAGATGACCCTCCATTAACCATAAAAGAAGGAGGCATCATTAAAGATGGTTATGATGAAGAACTGGATCAATACCGTGATATCTCACGTAACGTCAAAGCCTTTTTAGATGACTTAGAACAACAAGAAAGAGAAACAACAGGCATTAAAAAACTCAAAATTGGTTATAACCGTGTCTTTGGGTATTATATCGAAATACCTAAAGGACAAATCGGTAATGTTAAAGATGAGTTTGGCTATACACGCAAACAAACCTTAGCCAATAGTGAACGTTATATCACAGACACGTTAAAAGAAAAAGAGAAGAAAATTATTACCAGTGAAGAAAAACAAGTCACCTTAGAATATGATTTATTTGTATCCATTCGTGAAAAGGCCAAAAACTATATCGAACATATTCAACACAATGCATCAATTATAAGTGAAATCGATATGATGATTGCTTTTTCAATCATCAGTGAAAAGTTTCAACTGAGCCGTCCGATATTAACACAATCTCATGTGATTGATATTGAAGGATCATTTCATCCGGTAGTAAGTGAAGTCTTAGAAGAGGTATTTATTCCAAATGATATCAAGATGGATAAAGCAACGGACATTTTATTAATCACTGGTCCGAATATGAGTGGGAAATCTACTTATATGCGCCAATTAGCGATTACGGCGATACTAGCTCAAATTGGATCATTTGTCCCTGCGAAAAGCGCAAAAATACCGATTTTTGATGCGATTTTTACCCGTATAGGTGCGGCAGATGATTTAGTCAGTGGAAAATCAACCTTTATGGTCGAAATGCTTGATGCGAACCGCGCAATTAGTACTGCTACCAAACAGTCACTTATCTTATTTGATGAAATTGGGCGCGGTACTGCGACATATGATGGGATGGCATTAGCGCAAGCTATCATTGAGTATATCCATGAACAAATTGGCTGTAAAACCTTGTTTTCAACACATTATCATGAGTTAACAGATTTAGACCAATCATTAAACCGGTTAAAGAATGTGCATGTAAGTGCCACAGATGAAGAAGGTCACATTACCTTCTTGCATAAAATAAAAGATGGACCGACCGATAAATCGTATGGTATCAATGTTGCTAAACTTGCGGAATTACCAGCCCCATTGATTAAACGTGCTCATCATTTGTTGAGTCATTTAGAGTTTCATCATAAACGTTTAGAACAAGATGAAACCTTAACCTTGTTTGATTTTAATGAGACAGAAGAAGTCACACCAAAAGATGAATTGAGAGAACGTTTAAAAGAGATTGATATTGATGAATGCACGCCAATTGAAGCATTAAATATCTTACATGAATTAATGACCAAAATAAAATAGGAAGTCACTCAGTCAAGTGACTTCCTTTTGTTATAAAAAAAGCGGTAATACAAGCTGTATTACCGTTTGAATTATGATAACGTATTCACTAATTTTGCTAAACTAGATTTTTGTCTAGCCACTTTATTCTTGTGGTTTAATCCTTTAGTGATTGATTTATCTAATTTTTTGTTCGCAAGATTTAATGCATTTAAGGCTTTTTCTTTGTCGCCTTCTTCAACCGCTTTTTTGACATTGCGAACGGCAGATTTTAAGCCTGAGCGAAAAATGTTGTTGCGGGCTTTTGTCTTCTCGTTTTGCTTGTTACGTTTAATTTGATCTTTGATATTTGCCATGTCTTTCACCTCCGTTTTTTATAGCGTATTTATTGTATCAAAAAGCGTTCTAAAAAGCAACTACTTATATCTATTAATTACAGTAAGTAACGATTTTTGAAATGCTTGATCGTCTTCTTTTTGACGTTTGCTTGGACCTTTTATCCTCACATGCTTCCGTAATTTACGATGCGAGCTCCGTTTGTTAAGCAAGGTTAAGATGTTGTCTTCAGTATAAATCAATCCATTTGGATGAATCACATGCGCTTTTTTAGTCAGGGCAAGTGAAGCAAGGCCATAATCTCCGGTAATAACAATATCATTGTGCATGACATCAGATAACAAGGCAAAGTCAACTTTATCAGCGCCTTTTCCTAAGATGTGCACCGTACTATAGTTATCATCATAAACATGGGCTGTATCAAAATACATATGGACATTTAAGTTATACGATTTTGCGATTGATATGATAATGTCTTTTACCGGGCAAGCATCCCCGTCGACAAGAATTCTCATGTGATCACCTCATTTCGCTATGCCTAGTGTAACATAATTGAGCCTTTATGGCGAATCATTCTATTTAGATGATGAGAGTAAAAAGTGTATACATAAAATCACTTAAAAACAGAATAGTGATAAGATAAATGAAACGTTTTGGAACAACTTTATAACTCATGCTAATATAAGGATGAATAAAGAGAATTGTTAAAAAGGACCCAAGCCCAAACAGTGATGTTGGTACAAAGCAAACATAGGGTGATTGACAGGTAAAAAACGCATTATAATTCCATAAAGTAAGATTTGTCAATGCTTCATACCCATACCCTGTGACAGCTTCTGAAAGTGCAGTAGTCATAATCGCTATAACCAATAATAGTGTTAACCTTAAAAAATGCGTTGGAATGACTTTTTTAATAATGACATGATAGATGATAATCGCTAATACAATTCCTAATCCATATAATGGTTGCCAAGGACCAATCATCACAGAATTATCATAAGGAAAGCCATACGCAATGAAGTTAATGATGCGTTCTAAAAGAAAGCCTAGTATAGAATATACGATTAAATAATAAAGATACTGAAACATATGAAACACATCCTTTAATTTCATTATACCAAAAACATTGACAATTGTGTTAAATAGTATCATATTAATATGATATTTGTTATAATTAGTTGAGGTGAAATTTATGGAATTAAAACTAGGAGATTATAATACGTTAACCGTCTTAAGAGAGACACCTTATGCGTATATATTAACCAACGGAGAAGACGAAGTTTTTCTACATAAAAAACAAACCATTGGCACATTAGATGTGGCAGATGAAATAGAGGTATTTCTTTATTATGATAATCAAAAACGCATTACGGCAACGATGCATAAACCCATTCTTGATCAAGACACCCCAAACTTTGCTAAAGTGGTTGGGATTCATCGCAAACTAGGGGTCTTTTTAGATATGGGGCTTCGTAAGGATTTATTATTAAGTATCGATGATTTACCACCATTAATTGAAGAGTGGCCAGAAGAAGAGGATGAAATCTTTGTTAAAATCAAAGTCTCATCAAACCAATTAACCGCAAAACGGATTAATCGGTTTGAGATCAAAGACTATCTGAAACCTGAGTCACCACTTAAAGAAGGTGACGAGGTTGAGGCTATTAAAATTTATCAAGCAGAAGAAGGGGCGGTATTTATCACACGCAATGGACACCGAATTTTTGTCTATGGTAAACACATGCGAAAAAAATACCGTTTAGGCGAAACCGCATCAATGACGATCACCATTGATAAAGGCGATTTTTCTTATAACGCTACAATGATTGAACAAAAAGAATTGATGTTAGAAGATGATGCGATGCGTATTTTAACCTATTTAAACGAACATGACGGCATTATGGAGTTTACAGACAAATCATCACCAAAAGCAATCAAAGATACCTTTCATATGTCAAAGAGTGCCTTTAAACGCGCATTAGGCACCTTATATAAAGCTCATAAAGTTGACTTAGAAAAAGATCAAACGCGATTAAAAGAAGTTGATTAATCACTGTTTTTGATTTATAATAGTCAATGAAATTTAAAGAGGTGAAACCATGGGTCGTAAATTTAATGTAAGAAAAGAAGCCATGCAAAAAACGATGATTAAAAAATCGAAAGTATATTCAAAGTATGGTAAGGAACTTTATGTTTGTGCTAAAAAAGGTGGCACAAACCCAGAAGCCAACTTAGAATTGAAACATTTAATTCAACGTGCAAAAAATGATGATGTCCCAGTTGATGTGATCAATCGAAATATTAAAAAAGCTGAAGAAGGTACTGGCGAAGATTATGAACCTATCCGTTATGAAGGATTTGGACCTGGTGGTACTGGCATTATTGTCGATACCTTAACAGATAATGTAAACAGAACCGTTGCTGAAGTTAGAGCATGCTTTACAAAAGCAGACTGTAAACTTGGGGTAAATGGTAGCGTGGAACACGCCTATAATCACTTGTCATATATTAGTGTCAAAGGATTAGATGCGGAGACTGTCTTAGAGACATTACTGATGGAAGATATTGATATCAATGATATCGAAGACAGTGATGGTGTCATTGAAGTTGAAGCGGATGGTTATGATTTAAGCAGAGTCCAAAAAGCCTTAGAAGATGCTGGCGCAGAAGTCGTTGACAGTGAAAAAGGCTGGTATCCAATGGACTATATTGCCTTACAAGAAGCTGATCAAGAAACATTTGATAGATTGATTGATGCTTTAAATGATTTAGAAGATGTGCAAGACGTTTATCACAATGCAAAATAAACTGAGGAATTAAAGCAGGTAGACATGTTACCTGCTTTATCTTATAGGTATTAAGGAAGCGATAGTATGAACCGTTTACGTGCCATTATATTTGTTATTATGCTTAATTTTTTTCAAGGTATCATCCATAATTTAGGACACCCGGTGACACCGAAATTAGTTACAACAATGGGCATTCCAGATTATATGTTTGGTCTTTTTTTTGCATTGATGGCCTTAGGATTAGTCCTTGGGAGTCCCTTGTGGGGAACGTTAGGCGATCGGGGTAATAAAGCTAAGTATATGGCTTTAGGATTGATAGTCTACAGTATTGGACAACTTGGCTTTGGCTTTTCTAATAATATGTACTGGATGTCAATCTTCCGTTTTATGAGTGGGTTTGGCGTAAGTGCAAGTATTACCTTGATGGTCTCACACATCATTGAACATAGTAATGATCAGAATCGCTCACGTTTCTTAGCCTGGCATGCTGCTGCATTTGTACTAGGATCAAGTATTGGCTACTTTATAGGTGGTTACATTCATGAGAGTGAGTTCTTTATCAATTTGTTACGGACTGATGATATTGCCAATATCTTTTTAATTCAAGCGTTGGTTAATGTTGGTCATGCGACCATGATGTATCTATTAATTACAAAAGATGAGACTATCGTCACTGAGTCGCGGCGAAAAACTGCTATAGAGTACCTCACAGATATCAAATACTTAGACCGTAATTTAATTATCTTTCTTGTTTCATTAACGTTTATTTCACTTGGCGCAATTAATGTTTCTAAATATATTGAAGTGTATATGAATCATATTGGGTTAGGTCCAGAAGCCATTGGTCGCTTTGTATTTGTCACAGGGCTTGTCTCGTTAGTCGCGAATGCGGTCATCACACCACTATTATCATTATTAAAAAAAGACTTTTTATTAATGATTCTGATACAACTATTGAGTGCTATTATTGTCATTATTGTCTTTAGATTAGATGATTTTATTATTGCCATTTATACTTTGTTTATGGGATATGTTGTTCTGAAAGCTGTATATACGCCACTCGAACAACACTTTATCTCGACATTTGCCAAAAAAGGTGAATATGGGCAAGTGATGGGTGTTCGACAATCATTCTTCTCTATTGGGATGGTATTAGGACCTCTAATTGGTGGATTTATTTACAATTATAAAACCATGTGGGTCTTTGATTTTAGTGCGATTATGTTTATTGTTGGACTCATCTTACTCCTTATAATTGGACGCAATATCAGACAAAGTAATCACGTACATAATAATTGAGCATAGTGTTTTTAAACAGTATGCTTTTTTAATAATTCAGAAAAATAAATGAATTGTTAAGAAAGGCTATTTGTGGTATAATTTTAGGTGAGTATGAGGAAAGAGTGATGACATGAATTTACCCAATAAACTTTCGATGTTTCGGATTATTTTAGTCCCTGTTTTACTGGTTGTTTATTATTTAGCATATGTATTTGAACATACCATTTGGACAACATTTTATTTACTAGGACCGATTTTTGTTCTCGCAAGTATAACTGATTTTTTTGATGGGTATATAGCTCGTAAGTACCAATTAGTCACATCCTTTGGTAAATTTATCGACCCATTAGCAGATAAACTTATTGTCCTTGCGGCCTTACTCATTTTAAATGATTTAGCAATGGTTCCGATTTGGGTAACAGCCTTAATTTTATCGCGTGAATTTATTGTGACAGGTATACGCCTTGTCGCCGCAAAAGATGGCACTGTCATCGCGGCAAGTAACTTAGGGAAATATAAAACCGCAACGACGATGGTTGCAATCGTGTTATTGTTATTTTCATTTTATATACCTACGCTTGAAATGGTTGGCGTTATACTAATTTATGCCGGCACACTTTTAACACTTATTAGTGGAATAGATTATTTTATTAAAAATAAAGATATATTACTAGAGTCCATTTAAAAAAGAAAAAAGACCAACATATTCGTATCATATAGATAAACCGTATTAGGAGGAATAATAATGGCGAAAGAGAATAGAGAAAAAGCATTAGAGAAAGCAATAAAGGAAATTGAGAAACAACACGGTAAAGGAAGTGTCATGGTTCTTGGTGATGATGAACTGTATGGTCAAGTTGAATCCGTTTCAACGGGATCAATTCAAATTGATAACGCATTAGGAATTGGGGGCTATCCAAGAGGTCGTATTATTGAAGTTTATGGACCTGAATCAAGTGGGAAAACGACACTCGCATTACACGCGATTGCCGAGATTCAAAAAGCTGGTGGCTACGCTGCATTTATTGATGCCGAACAT
Source organism: Candidatus Izemoplasma sp. (assembly GCA_036172455.1). NCBI lineage: Bacteria > Bacillati > Mycoplasmatota > Mollicutes > Candidatus Izemoplasmatales > Candidatus Izemoplasmataceae > Candidatus Izemoplasma > Candidatus Izemoplasma sp. Next base: position 150,465 of record JAXKVY010000002.1, on the reverse strand, counting down.
GCATTAGATCCCCAGTATGCAAGAGCGCTTGGTGTTGATGTCGATAACTTAATTTTATCGCAACCAGATACAGGTGAACAAGCCCTTGAAATTACCGAAGCACTAATTCGTAGTGATGCGATTGACATTGTTGTAATAGATAGTGTCGCCGCACTAGTGCCAGAAGCTGAGATCCGTGGTGAAATGGGAAGTAGTCATGTTGGATTACAAGCTAGACTCATGTCTCAAGCCATGCGTAAGTTAAGTGGTGCCATTAGTAAATCACATACAATTGCGTTATTCATTAATCAAATTCGTGAAAAAGTCGGTGTCATGTTTGGTAACCCTGAAACAACACCTGGTGGGCGTGCATTGAAGTTTTATTCGTCAGTGCGAGTCGAAATAAGACGTAGCCAACAAATTAAAGACGGGTCTGACATTGTTGGTAACCAAGCACGAGTAAAAATTGTTAAAAACAAAGTAGCGCCACCATTTAAACAAGTTATGATTGATATTGTTTATGGAAAAGGGATTTCTAAAACAGGTGAGATTATTGATCTTGCTGTTGACGCTGATATCGTAAATAAATCAGGTTCTTGGTATAGTTATCAAGACGATAAACTTGGTCAAGGTCGTGAAAATGTAAAAACATATCTTGAAGAACATCCTGAATTATTAAAAGACTTAGAAAAACAAGTACGCGAGAAACTAGGGATATAAATGAAGTTAGCTCTTGTTCAGTCAGCGGTGCGTGAACAGGCAGAAGACAATCTTCATCATATTAAACACATCTTTGATTTACTGCCACAAGATATCGATGTTGTGGTCTTACCTGAGATGTTTATCACACCGTATGAGAATCAATATTTTGCTCAAAATAGTGTTGCTGTTGGCGATAAAAGATATCACGCAATTGCTGATTTAGCCAAGATGCATAGTGTGTATCTTGTCGCAGGTAGTGTCCCTGAAAAAGATAATGATACCTTGTATAACACCACCTTCGTCTTTGATGAAACAGGCAAACAAATCGCAAAATACCGTAAAATGCATTTATTTTCAATTACCTATCCTGATGGGACACAGTATAATGAAGGTGATGTGTTAAAGGCAGGAGAAGAGATTGTCACAGTGGATACGCCATTTGGTAAGTTAGGTCTTATGATTTGTTTTGATGTACGGTTCCCCTATCTGGCAGAGGCATTACAGAAACAAGATGTTGATGTCATCATCGTCCCAGGCGCATTCAATCAATATACAGGTCCCTTACATTGGCATACAACCTTTAGAGCACGTGCCATTGATAATCAACTTTTTATCGTAGGGTGTAGTCCCGCAAGAGAATCATTTGGTAATTATGAAGTCTATGGGCATACATTAGCTGTTAATCCACTTGGAGAGATTATCGATGAATGTTTGGAATATGAAGATGTATTAATTGTTGATTTAGATCTTGAAAAGATAAGAGACATACGAGAGAAACTTCCGATTATCAACAATCAAAAAACTATATAGTGAAAAGCCAATATTTTTGATATTGGCTTTTTTGATAGAGTCTTATGAACAAATAACACTTGTCTTAAATGTTGAGACAAATATGAAATACATTTTAAAGAAGATTATGGTAAAAGATAGAGTTTATGTCAATCGTTAAAAAATTATGATATCATATAAATGAGGATAATGATGAAACAAGGTCGATTGATTTTAGTTATGGCGAGGTCTTTTAGCAAGTATCTGACACTGAATAAGTGGTATCGAGCGGAGGATGAAAATATGTATCAATTCAAGCGTGAGAATAGAGAGTTTCAAAGACGAGAAGTGGATGGTGAACGGTAAGTTATGATTCATAAAACATTAGATTTAGGCAAAAACAATGCCACATTAACAACCTATATTCTTGATTTTTCAGATGAAATGGCCGATATGGTAAGTCGTAAAGCAATATTGATTTTACCTGGCGGGGGTTATCAGTTTTGTAGTGATCGTGAAGCTGAGCCAATTGCTTTAGCGTATAATAAATCTGGCTTCAATGCCTTTATTTTACGCTACACATGTCATGAGGAAGGAACGTTTGAAGATAGTTTAAGAGATGCTAAAATGGCACTGAAGATGATTCGAAAACATGCTAAAGATTGGCATGTAAATGACAATCATATCGCAGTAATTGGGTTTAGTGCAGGAGGGCATTTAGCAGCGCATCTATCGACTAATGGGGATGATAGACCGAATGCTTGTATTTTAGGATATCCTGCTATATTAAAAGAAAAAACCCATTGGCCATATCCAACACCAACCGTTGATAGCGTGAGACCACCCACATTTCTTTTCCATACAGATAATGACGATGTCTGTCCTGTTGGGCATAGTTTATATTATGCGAATAAATGTGATCAATATGATATCCCCTTTGAGTTGCATATTTTTCAAGATGGGCCACACGGATTATCATTAGGTACACCAGCAGTTGCTAATAAAAGAAACGGGTATGTAAACGACCGTTTTCAAGCGTGGTTTGAGTTATCACTAAACTGGCTATCTCACCTGTTTGGGTAATCAGATAAAAGTTTTGGTTTTGACTAAATATTTTTACTTAAAACTGGTTCTAATATGATAAAACATGTAAAATTAGCTATACAAAGAACAGCATTAGACATGAGTCTATTGAAGTAATTCAAATAGTATCAAAATCAACTTGATAGTTGAGTAGTGTTGATGATAGATATTTTTTAGTCTGAAGTAAATCGGATTACAGACATTATTCAGTTATCGATATGCATACTAAAAACACGAACGCAATGTTCGTGTTTTTAGTATGTTTTGATAGAAACATCTTTATATATATTTTTTTATGAGAGAGAGTTTATTTATGGCTTTCCATTTATGGGATAGTTCTGATGGAAAGTATGGGTTTTGATGCGCTGGATTGGCATTATTTCCAATTAACACGGTGAGGTGTGTACAATGATTAATTAAGATATTTGCGAGTTTACTCGCTCCATTATTTTGCATTAAATAAGAGGGGTTAAAGTTATGCGTTTGATACGCTTCAATTAATTCAATCGTTTTGTACAAGGTAATGATGCCCTCTGTCACTAAATCGATGCCATCAATCTTTGCGTACGGTGGAATATCTGAATCAGTATCCTTAATATTAGTATCGATTGTTTTATTTCGCAGTTTTGCATAAATTTGTGCCGCGGTTCCACCGCAGATGATTTTTTTGCCTGGTGCCTTGACTAAATCGTTGATGATTTTTTTATCATAGTCAGGATTATCAGGCGGTCCAGTAAATAAGGTGACAGGTTCTACATCGCGTATTTTAATCACCACCACTGTAGTATCATCTCCAGCTTTATAGTCATTAAAGGTTTGACATATATCAATGATATTTTGTGTAATACCTTTGGCGGTATGTTGTTTTTTGCTTTCAGTGAGTAACACTTTAACAACTTCTTTGTGGTGCCATCCAAGGTCAATGTGTTTACCAATACCTGTGTGGATGACCCCATCGCTAAAAAGACAGATTAAGTCTCCTTTTTGAAATGTTGTGTGATACTCAGTAATGGTTTTATCTTTAAATGTTACTTTTTTTTCATCTAAGGCTAGGCGCTGATGATCTCTAATATAGACAATTTTAGGGTTATCAAATTCAATGATATAAACATTACCATCGTGAAAAATTTGAACAATCGTGAAGGTTGAGTAGGCTAATTTTCGTACTTGACAGACAGGTAATGTGGTTTCTAGTGTTTCTAATACATCAAAAATGTTACTACCTAATTTTAACATTGTTGATGCGATTGTAGACGTGAGTGTTGATAAGATATTTGCTTTAACACCACTGCCAAGTCCATCGCTTAATACAACGATATGCGAATAATCATTATGACTGATTTCGACATGGTCACCACATAACTCTTCTTTATATTTATTAACCGCATCAACACTGATATCTATGAAGTGATTATTATGAGTTGTCTTCATTGAATAAATCCTTTAATTGAGATAGCGTTACCTTTGTTTCTGCGGTTGTTTCTCCTAATAAAGAAGCAATTTCATGGGCCACAACCATTTGTTTATCAATCACATCTTGAGCCATTTTTAAGACATTTAAACTGGTCTCTTTTCGACCAAGTTTTTCTTGTTCAATGGCTGTGACATCTTTAAAAATACCTAGGTATAAGTCGCGATGTTCAATATATTTTAAGGTCACATCAAATATTTTTTGGTGTGAGTTGAAGCGTTTTTTAAAGGTGATCCCATTTGTGTTACATGCCATATCATTGAATAAATCATCACCTAAAATCGTATCAATAGGCATATACATTGCCTGTTGCTTACTGATGTTAAAGGCTTCAACTGCTTTTTGGTTAAACTCAATAATATGATAATCTTTGTCTAAAACAATGACTGCATTAGGGGTTTGACTGATGATGATGTTGTTTAAGTTCTCACTAATCATCCGCATATGTGGTAAACACATTTCAATGGTTGCTTTACCATCTAAAATCGCTTTGGCTTTATCGCGACAACTTTGATATCCACATCCACCACAGTTAAGTTCATCTTCTTTCGTTGCTTTACCTAGTTTTAATAAAGTCTGTTTAATTTGTTCTTCAGGGTAATCAGTTGATTGTATGGGTAAAAAGTCTGTATAGTCATAGGTTATATCAATTGGGGTATAGTCATAACTTTTGTTTGTTAGCGAGTCTTGATAAATATAATCTTTAACCGCATCAATTTTTTCGTATAATGACAACTCACTATCATGATTCCCATAGCCATTAATACATCCCTCATCACAGGCATTCATTTCAATCCAAGTAGGGTGTTTTATAGAAGATAAATGATCAAGTAATATTTGACATGACTTAAGACCATCAACTTTAATCACTCTACGCGTTTGTTCAGACAGATTCGTTGCTTTAACAATACCGCCACTGAGTGGGTACCATCGTGTGTTTTTTGGGGCAGATAGATCGAATGGCGCTTTAGATAATGTATTGATATCAATCATTTCATCTTCAAGCCATTCTCGAATGTCATCAAACGTAATAACATAATCAATGCAAGAAGATGGTGATGTACAGACTCGTGTTTCTTCTTTTTTCGCAATACAAGGGCCGATAAAAACAGTTTTTACATTTGGGTTATTTGCTTTAATTAAGCGGTTATGTGCCATCATTGGTGATAACACTGTTGCTAAATATTGTGTGTATTCAGGATAGTACTTAGTAATAAGAAAATTTGTTGAAGGACAACTACTTGTAATGATGTGCTGTGTCTTCGATTTATATAAGGTTTCATATTCTTTTGAAACATTAACAGCCCCAATGGCTGTTTCTTCTACACGGCTAAAGCCTAGTAATTTCAAGGCACTAATAAAGTGCATAGGATCGTTCATATGATCAAAACTTGCAAAGGCAGGTGCTAAACTGACAACAAGTGTTTGTCCTTGATGAATGGCGGCTTTAACAGCGCTAATATCCGTTTTAATTTCTTTAGCGTTTTGTGGACAAATATCAAAACATTTACCGCAACCAATGCATAATTCTGGTATGATTTTAGCTTGTTTATTTAACATCTTAATCGCTTTTACTTGGCAGTGGCGAATACATTTGAAACAGTATTGACAGTTAGCTTGTTCAAAATTTAAGTATTCCATTTGAACTCCTTTTGTAACGCTTTTAATAAAGGATACACATCATCTTGAGTTAAATTGTCATATTGTCTATGAGCGACTTTTACACAAACAGCTTTTTGACAGTTGTTTTGACAAAACGCGCCCTTTAGTCTGATGTAATTACCTATATCCAAAGTTTCAATTGCTTCTTGAAATAAGCTAATCATCTTTGTGCTTCCATGAATATGGCAGGCACTACCGACACAGATGGATAAATCAATCATATTCTCACCTCGATACCTTCCTTAATGTAACATAGATTCAGATACTGAAAAGATTTAGTAAATAAAAAACCTGTTTTATAAATAAAAAAAGTACAAGTAAGCGCTTTACTTAAAAAAGTTAATGATTTAAATGATGGGTTGATTTTGTTATAATAAAAAGAGTGATACGACTGGTGAAAGAAGTGATGATATGGAAGAAGTATTATTTCCCATTTTAAAAAAATACTTTGAAGCCCATGATTTTACAGTCAAGGCAGAAGTTAATGATATTGATATCGTAGTGAAAAAAGATGACTTAGTGATTGCGGTTGAAATGAAGACAACATTAAACACGACATTGATGTATCAAGGGATTAAACGTGAACATATAACAGATTATGTTTATTTAGCGATTCCTAAACCAACAGACCGTATCTTAAAATCACGTCTTTTTAAAGAGAAGAAAACACTTATTAGACGATTGGAATTAGGGTTAATCTTAGTTGATCTAGAGCAAGAACTTGTCACGATTTTGCTTGATCCTAAGACATATCACCACAAAAAACAAAAGAAACAACGTAAAAAATTATTAAAAGAATTTAACCAACGGCAAACTGCATTTAATATTGGGGGCTCTCATAAACGTGAAATTATTACGGCTTACCGAGAATTGGCCTTATTGGCACTAGATTTTATGCTTGATGAACCAAAAACAACAAAGGCATTAAGAGAATACACACAAAAACCTAAAGTCACACGGATATTACAAGATAATCATTATGGATGGTTTGAACGGGTTGAACGCGGGGTTTATCAAGTGACAGATGTAGGCGTAAAAGCTCACAAATCATACAATGAAGTGATTCAAAAATTACGTACGATAAAACAAAAAAGTGATACCAAAAATGAATGAATTATTTTTAAAACAACTAGACATTACAGATATCCAAGAACTACCGGGATTTCATAATGATGTGTATCAAGCAAAACATCATGATAAGAAGATTGTCATCCGCGTGACAAAAATAAATGATAGACGAACACAACGTGAATTACTCGCAGAACTCGCGTTTATTGAAATGTGTGATAATAAGAATATTCCCGTTGGCATGCCTTATTATATCAATAACCAAGCCATCCATGAACATGAGGACTATTTCTATGTTTTCTTTGGCTTAGTTGAAGGCCTTGCTTGGCATCAATATACCCATGATGATACGACGTATTATACAGCCGGAAAATATTTAGCTAAGATTCATCAGGTTAGTTATGAAAGCGATCATTTAGCACGACAACATTTCACTGAACATCCTGATATAAAACTGATTAAAGATTTGGACCCATTAGCGAAAAAGACGTTAAAACACACTTTAAATAGTATAGAAACATGGCATAAAACACCGCGTAATTATGGTATTATTCATGGTGATTATGTATTCTCAAATATGATTTATCATGAAAGTAAAGGTTTAACCATTATTGATTTTGATGATATTGAGTACGGCTTTTATCTCTATGATATTGCGGTTTATTTATTTTATTATTTATTAGGGGTAACCCAAGTGACATAGAGTATGAACCCAATATTACATTATTTAAAGCCTTTATGAAAGGGTATGAATCAGTTAACAATAAAGTGCATTTTGATATGGCACATTTACAAACATTAATGCGCCTTCGACAATTAAAACTTTACGCAACTATCAAGACAACTTTTAAGAATCAAGCATTAAAACCTTGGCAACGGGCTTTTATTGAAAAGGCCGAGTCAGATTTTAAAGCGAAGAAAGTATTTGTTGATATCGATTATGGTAAACTCTATGACGAAATTAAAAATCCCTAACATGCGTTAGGGATTTTACTTTTATATTAGAGGGTATGAGCGTTTTAAAAGGGGAATATCAATAGCTTTATGATAATCAATTTGCGGATATTTAAAGCCGTTGATTTGATAGAATTTTGTTAAAAAGTGGGTGATACTAGGAGAATGTATAGCTTTTTGTGCAATCAGTTCAGTCATTTTTGCTTGTGTTTGATATTGAATCTTATCATTGAGTTCATAATGGTCCATTCTTAGACGCGCTTTAGCATCCTTTAGACGTTTCTGTCCATAGACCATATCACTAAATAACCGATATTTGTGTTCGAGTATAGATTCATGGACATTATGTGTTTTCATAACATCAAATAATGCGGATACATATAGTGGCATTTTGGGGATAAAAACACTTGCTTTCGAGATGACAGCTTTACTCGATGAAATCAAGGCTTCTCCATTCAACTGAGTCTGTAGGAAGTCATGTAAATCTCGGGCATGTTGTTCTAAATCCTCTTTGGCTTTGCCTAGCGTGCCTTCGCGGTAAATTGCTTTGGTTGATTCAGCACCAACATAAGTGTAAGCTATTGTTTTTGCGCCGTTACTTAAACAACCGGCATCGTCAAGCACATGAATCCAATCAGACCAATCACTCCCGCCCATTACATAAACAGTATCATCTATTTCTTGAGCTGTGGCAGGACCTAATGTTATCTCTTTAAACTGTTTTGTTGCTATATCAATGGTCATACCACTCACTGTCTTACCAATCGGTTTAATGGTTGAACGTATGAGTTCATTTGTAGTTTCATTTTTTCTTGCGCCAGCGGCTAAACTGTAAATTACTAAATCAATCTTACCGTAGTTCTCTTTGATAGACTGAATGGTATCTTGTTTGATTCCTTTACTAAAGGCATCTCCAATAATATCGTGATGAATGGTACCCAGTGATTTAGTGTGATGTTGGAAAAATACATTATTCCAATATCCTGCACTCCCGGTACGTTTCCCTCTGGGAATTGATTCATAACTGATATTTAATGTATTCGCATGAGCGCCAAATGATAAACTAATGCGAGAGGCTAAGCCGTAGCCACTAGAACCACCGATAATTAATACGTTTTTAGGGCCACTGAAGGATTCTTGAGACTTCGCTTCTTCAATATAGGATTTGATTGTTTGTTCACATCCTAACGGATGCGCATTGGTAAAAAAGTTTTGTCTAATTGACGGATCTATTTGCATAGGAATCACTCCTTAATATATTTTATCATAATAATAGACGGTTGTCGGCTAAAATGATTTTTGAAAATATGTTATAATAAGGATAATAGATAAAAAGAGGTGAGAATCATTAAAGATACATTTGATAACGTTGTTAATAATTCGATTGTTACAAAAGTAAACGATACGATGGCTGAGAGTAAGGCATATTCAAGACGACTATATAAAATTACATCGATGATTTTATTCGTTACCTTGGTGATACTATTCTCAGTGTTTTATATCTTTGATTTTATATTAATTATGTATTTTATCATGATTGGGTTATTCCTTTTAATTTTAGGTATTGTCTATTTAGTGAGACATTTTCAAGAACGCAAACAGATTTTGTATGGTGTGGTATACCCTCATGCTATAAAGACTTATAATACTTCATATGAGACAGCTTTTACATATGAAGAGAAGCCAGAAAAAGATCCAAAGATTAACCAAGAAATGGGCCTATTCACACGATACGCAAGTGTTAGTCATAAATATCGCATTGATGGACAAATTGAAGATGTACCTGTTTCAATGATGCATATGCGACTTGTGACATCAAATGGAAAATCCGCATCGGTTCATTTTGATGGGGAGTATACTGTCGTTGAAATTAAAGGACTTGAGACAAGTCAAATACGAAATGCTGGTCGACCTGCTTTAAAAAAAGTATCTTTTAAGCGCATTAAAACGGCAGAAGATAAAGTATATATATTAAAAACTTCAGATAACGAACATCCTCCTGCAATCCTTAGAAAGACATATGATAAACTTAAATCAACATTTAAAGCAAAGTATTACTATGTCGCATCAAATGAACAGGCGTTACATTTTGCCTTTTGGCCTAAAGAACGTATCACATTACCCAAGGACTTATCATTAAATCTTTTAAATCAGACGATTAAGCGTATTCAAGTAATGCATTACCAAAAAGTGATGCTTGCAAAAGAGATAATAGACAATAATAAAACCCTCTAATCATGAGTTAGAGGGTTTTTGAAAGGTTTTAATAAAGGCTTCAACGATATCTTTATCAAATTGCGTGCCTTGATTTGACTTGAGTTCTTCTAAAGCTTCTAGTGTGGTAAGTTTAGAACGGTATGGCCTATCATTAACCATCGCATCAAATGCATCTGCAACCGCAATAATACGGGCTTCTAAAGGGATATCATTATGGCTTAATCCTTGAGGATAACCTTTTCCATCAGGCCGTTCATGGTGAGCTAAGACAATATTCGCAATTTGAGCGTATTCAGGAACTGCTGAAAGGATTCTATACCCTGACTCAGGATGATTTTTGATGTGTTTATACTCATCATTAGAGAGTTTTTCTGTTTTATCTAATACATCATTTGAGATATTGATTTTTCCTATATCATGTAACTTTGCCGCAAGGGTAACACGATTAACAAAGCTTGGTGAATTTTTGTAATCTTTAGCAATACGTCGTGATAATTGGCTAACACGTTCAGAGTGATCTCTCTCTCTTTTGCTTTTTGCGAATAATGTTGTCATTATCACATCGATTGTTTTTTTAGAGATACTGGAGTCATCATATATTTTTTTGGTTTGTAAATCTTTTTCAGCCTTGTTAAATCCCTTGGTTAATGATTCATCAGAAGAGTCAATTGTATAATAACCAAAACTAGTATTGATACTAAAGTCAAAGGATTCAAAATTATTTATGCCACGTTTAAGTTCAAGACTAATCTTTTCAGCATCGTTATGATCAGTATTACTAAGTAATAGTACAAACTGATCGCCTTCAATCCGGAATACATAAGGGTTCTCATTTTCAATATAATCCTTTAAGTAATTAGCAATAGTGATTAAAACTTGATTACCGACATCATATCCAAATGATGTATTAATGATTCTAAACATATTGATATCACAAGTTATAATAGTTAATGGTAAATGATTATCTTTAATAGTAAAACTATTGAGTAATTGATCAAATGCTAAACGATTACGCAGTTTGGTTAATGAATCTGTTAGGCGTAAGTTTTTAAGTTGCTCTTGATGTTCATACTCTTTTGTCAAGTTTTCAATGATTCCTATTCCACCTGTAATTGCACCGTCTTGTATTATTGGTGAAAAACGAGTACGCACTGGGAAAATGTGAAATGAGAGAACAGATTGATACATGCCTTCAAATAGAGAATTGTTACCATTTAAACATTCTTTTAGGGCTTTAACAACATCTTGGTTTGGTAATGTCATCATGTTAAGCCCAATCAAATCTTTTTTGGTTGTATGCAACATACTCGCAAATGCCTCATTAGTTAACTCAATAATACCATCTGTATTAAATTGAATAATCCCCACGTCACTATTATTAATTAAAGAACGGTACCGTTTCTCACTAAACTCAATCATTTGGTGAGCTTTCACACGTTCATCATGGTTTTTGATGGCAAGACACAGAAACATAGTCGCAAGGGGATAGGTTAATATAATAATTGGTCCAAGTTGTTGAATCGTCTTTATGTTGGTAGGGGAAGGCAGTAGTAAAAAGGTTGCCAACATAACAATATGGATGATTAGTCCAAAAACATAGTATTGTAGTAAATTATTGAATTTCCATTTACGAGATACATAGTGTCGCCATAGCATACCAACACCTAAACTGGATAGTATGGTTAAAACACCAACAAAGGTTCCTGGACCGCCTGAAAAAATACGGAAAATAGACGCAATGATCGCCGCAATAATTGCTGTACCACCGGAAAAGAACAGAGCTGTCGCACCAATCATCACAGAACGTGTATCAAAAAAGACCCCTTCTTGCATCTCCCATGCATTAAGCATAATAATGACAGTGATAAACCCTATAATGACGCCATAGAAAAGATCTGTCCGTAATGCCTTTTTTAGACGGACTCGGTTTCCTTGGTTCAAAAGCAACACTAATCCAAACAGTAAAAGGATATTTGTGGTGATCGATGTAAGTGTTGACATGCTTATTCCCCCATGGACACTTTGTTTTGTCTATTAAACTATTTTATCATGTAACTTTACAACTTACAATAATATTTCTAATATCTTCTATTAAAACATAAAATGGACTTTACACCCGTTAAAAAAAACATGTGATTTGCTCACATGTTTATTTAATCCGTAACAGGATGACGCTGATAATCATTAAGACGATTGCTAGTGCTTCATAGCCTGATAGTTTTTCAACACCAACGCCAAAAAGGCCAAAATGATCAATAATCTTTGAAAAGGCAATTTGGGCAAAAATGGAAATCATAATTGTTTCTGTTACACCAATATTAGAAATACTCAAGGCAGTGGTGTAGACAATCGCAACGCCCATAAATCCGGCGATTGTAATTATGAATTTATAATTTTTTACTAATGTAGCCAGTGAATTACCTAAAAACAAATAGATAGCTAACGCAAGTAGTAGGCCAAAGAAATGCACAAAAATAACAACTTCAAGCATACCAGCCTCTCTACCAAACCGATTGTTAAGGACACTTTGCAGTGTAATTGCTAGCCCAGCAATTAACGGAAGTGCAATGATGGTCATTTTATGCAAACGAGCTTTCATCTTTTAATGGACTTTCGTATATATTTCCTCGGGCTATTTCAGTTAGTTTGTTACGGTCTAAGATGCATACTTCACGGCGATTTCGTTGAATCAAATTGTCGTTTTCAAACTCTCTTAATTTGCGGAATAAATGACGATAACTCGATCCTAAATTATTACTTAAATCTTCCAAATTTGGGAGTGTGTACTGTGAGTTATCAGGACAGATTGATAAGAGATAACTTGCTAAGCGTACATGAAGTGGATACACCATATTATTTGCTGTTATTAAATTATTATGTAATACTTTTTTCGATAATTGTAATAACATATTTGTCACGAATGACACATCATCTTTATAAAACATATTAATTGCTGAAAATGAAATTTTAATCGCTTTTATCGGCTCTACAACTTTTACGGTACATGAAGCGGGTATGTTATGGAAATATTCAATGTCACCTAAGATATTAATCTCATCAAAAAATCCAAGTAAGAACGTCTTACCGTTTTCATATTCTTTAAATACTTTTGTTTTACCTTCTAAGGTGAAATACAAGTTTTGCATAGGTTCACCTTCTTTGATGATTACTTGTCCTACTTCAAAGTTAACAATCTGTACTGAATCTATGCGATGTTTTGTCAAATATTTGTTAAAAATTAAATCTATTTTATCATTAATAGTCATAAAAACCTCCTAATACTACTAGTATAATAAAAAGTATGATTACAGAGTATGACATATGTCAGTAAATTACAAGTTATTTTTGAAATTTATGATATATAACAAGATATTTGGTATACTAATAATGGAAATATAAAAGAATTGAAATAAAACGATGCACAAAGCAGATATCCAACAAAGATTAGGTAAGGTTGTAGATACAATAGGTTTCTCCGGTGTTGCGCAATTGTATTATCAAGATGAACTAATATATGAAACAGTTGCTGGATACCGGCATAAAAGTGAGAAACTACCCATTACAATAAATACTCGGTTTGGTATTGCTTCTGGGACAAAGTTTTTTACGGCACTTGGGATAATGCGTTTAGTTGAAGAGGGTAAATGTCAACTTGATGATCATGCGTTTTCGCACATTAAAACACCTTTTTTAAATTATAATCAATCAGTTACTATTAGACACTTATTATCGCATACCTCTGGTATTCCTGATTATTTTGATGAAAGTCAATTAGACGATGAATCGAATTTATTTCTAGATTTGCCATGGTATGCCTTAGAAAAACCTTCCGATTATATACCATTAATGCCAGATTTACCAATGGAGTTTGAGCCGGGCACTAAATTTAAATATAATAATAGCGGGTATGTTTTATTAGCTATTATTATTGAGCGTTTAACAGGCGACTATCATGACTGGATTAAACAAGAGATATTCGATAAGGCCAAGATGGAATATTCAGGTGCTTATCGATTTGATCAACTACCATTTAATACAGCGTTAGGATATATTCTGTTACCTGATGGGTCATATAAAACAAATCAGTATCATTTACCAATTATCGCTGGGGGTGATGGGGGATTATATACAACAGTGACAGATATGGCATTATTTTGGCAAGCGTTATTAACAGGTAACATCATAAAACAAGAGACATTAAATGAAATGGCAACACTAGAGTACCAATCGGATACAATTTTGTATGGACTAGGCTTATGGCTAGAAAAGGTTCAGGATGTGTATCGACTCATTCTTTCAGGAGAAGACGCAGGCGTATCATTCAAATCGTCATATAATCCAAAAAAACAATCCATTTTCACAGTGATATCTAATACCCATGATGGGACTTGGCCATTGGTTGATGCGATTGAAACAGTGATTAATAATCTATAAAATAAGATTGACATGATAAAAAAGTTGTGTAGTATATTAGTGGAGACAAACTATATCCTAAAAGGAGTGATGTACTATGAAAACAAAGCATTTTATTGACAAGCGAAGATACATCACTACACTAAAGTAGACCCTGCATATTTAAAGTTGAGGACCTGCCGTGTAGGTCCTTTTTGTATGCCTGTATCTTCCTTGACTAGTAAATTATATAGAAAGGAGGTAACACGCATAAAAACATTAGAAAAAACAAGAATTATCCGTGTGAACTATACTGAGTACATAGCGGAATATGATCACCACATATATCAATTACAACTAAGTGGTAGACTAAAGTATATTTTAACTAATAAATTAGAGTTTCCTACTGTCGGAGACTATGTTTTGTTTCGACAGTCAAATCCAAATGAAGGCATTATAGAAAGAATTTGTGAACGGCATAATCTCTTAAAACGGATTGCGATAACGAGTGATTATCAGGAACAAGTCCTTGCGAGTAATATTGATACAGTCTTCATATGTTTATCTATGAACGAGGACTTTCATCGTAAAAAATTGTTGCGCTTAGTCCAATTGGTTAATGCACAAAATATCTGTTATGAGATACTTTTAACAAAAGCTGACTTGACTCACAACCAAGCGATATATCTTGATAAAGTAATCCAAGAGACTGAAAAAGAAGCTTATCCCTTAAGTATCTATAAACCAGACACCATCCAACGGTTAAAAGCAATGATTCAAGATCAAACAGTTGTATTGATTGGCAGTAGTGGTGTTGGGAAATCAAGTATGATAAATGCCTTATTAAATGAGAATAAACTAGCTGTAAATACGATCCGTTTATCTGATGCACAAGGACGGCACACGACAACGTATAGAGAGTTGATTTCATTGCCATTTGGTGGCGCAATTATCGATACACCAGGAATCCGTATTATGCATAGTACAAACGATGATGTTGATGAGACGTTTGATGATATTAAACAGTTATCATCAACATGTAAATTTCGTGATTGCAGTCATGAAACAGAACCAGGATGTGCTGTTAAATCAGCAATGGCTGATGGAAAACTATCAGAAGAACGATTAGCTAGTTATCATCACATGCTTAAAGTACAAGCCTACTATCATCGTAGAAGACGACAAAAGGAACGATTACAACAAAAATAAACAGACTATAAAGGAGATGCTATGATACAATCTATTACACATAGTGATAAAGCAGATATAATAGCTTTATGGCTCACAAACTATAAACAAGAAAAAGCGCATGTTTCAAGTTTGCCAGAGGGTGATGATTTAGTATCATCGCTAGAGCAAAAAATACAAATGTTACTAGATCATCATCAAGGCATTTTAATACGAGAAAATGGCCAGCTTTTAGGCTATATGTTTTATATCCTTGGAGATGAACTCTTCGGTAATCAAAAATGTGCCTTTGTGCCATTATTTGGACATGCTTCTATAGCGAGTAAAACAGCCACCATGTATCAAACAATGTTAAACCATGTATCAAAAACCTGGATTCATCATAAAAGATTATCGTGGGTTGTTAGAATATTTGAACATAATCATATCTTAACAGATTTTTGGTTTAAAAATGATTTCGGACAACGATGTAGTGATGGGATTAGACCACTTACACCATTAACACCGAAGCCTACCACTATAACCATTAAAAAAGCATCAAAGGAAACCTATTTAGATATGTTAACTTTAGAAGACAGTCACCAATCATATTACCCCGAAGCTCCGTTATGTATGCCTGTCAGTAAAGGTGATATAAGAAGCGAACTTGACGAATGGTTTTACACAGATAATCACCATTTATGGATTGCTTATGATCATAAAACACCTGTTGGATACATTAAAATAGAACCACATGGTGAATCATTCATTTCACATGTCTCCACTATGATGAATGTGACGTGACTTTTTGTTTCCCCAAAAGCACGTAAAAAATACATTGGTCAACATCTTTTGTTAACCGCTGTAAACGATCTAAAAGATAATAAAAAGATCATTCAATTAGGGGTAGATTATGAAACGATGAACCCTTTAGCAAGAGTTTTTTGGGAGAAATATTTTACACCTTATACAAAAACAGTGACTAGACGTATTGATGAAGGGATGTTAGAAATAATATCCTAAAGGGTTAATTTATGACTTTACCTACTAAAATATGATATTTATAGTTAGTACTAGTACTAATTTAGGAAAACACGATCCTTCCTTGTGTGTATCCCTTGTAATATCATGTGTTTTTATTATAATTAAAGATACAAAGGATATTGAAAGCACCTGGTGACACGTATGAAATTAACAGAGGAGTTTAGACGTCTTAGTAATAATGAAAAGACACATTTAATTAAGCGGTATTTAGTCATTATTTTACCGCTTGTTTTAGTATATATCATTATTTCTTGGTATATTGATCAAATGAATGTTACACAAGATATTAAATCTATGAACTTAGAGCATCAATATGAAGTACAGATTGTAAATTACGCGGTAAAGCATTTCTATGAAGAAACAATTGATGTCTTTCAAATTATTGAAAATTCCGATGAAATGGCAAGCTATAAAATAGCCCCCATTGCGACGACGAAAGAAGATGTGAAAGGATTATTCTCACGTATGGCAATTAATACGCCTAAGATTGAAGATATTCGCTTGCTAGACAATACGGGTCAAGAGCTTATTCACATTAGTCAAGAGACGAATGAGGTCATAACTTGGGATGTATTAAAGGACCAAAGCAATGAACCTTATTTTTTAGAAGCACAATTATTAAATAACGAAGTATATATATCACCGCTCACATTAGAATCAGATAATGGCTCAGTAATCACCCCATATAATCAAGTCTTACATGTCGCCACACCCCTATATAGTAACGACACGTTTTTAGGTGTGCTTGTGGTCACAACGGATACTGATATAATCTATGACTCACTTAATAACACAATCATAAAGGACGAGTATGTAGAGACTGGACTCATTACCGAAGAAGGTTATTATTTATATCATACAACAGACAGTAAAACCTTTGGTTGGTTGCTATCTGACAGAGATGGAGAAAAGGTTGTAAATGATTACACTGAGGGAAGTACCTTTATCCTCTCCAATAATGAAGACTACCTTACTTTATCCGATTCTGTAATCTATAAACACCGTATCCATCCATTTGAGCATATCGTTGACGTTCCAGAAGAATATCATTATGAATGGCAGTTATATAGCGTTATTGACGATGCTTATTTTGACTCAGAGAGAGATTACTTGGTTTTCCATCTAACAGTGGATGATTTAATCATCATCGGGTTATTAATTGGACTTTCTTTAATTGTCAGTGCTATTTATTACTTACGTAAAAGAGACTTAAGTCAGCTTGCAATTATGAAAAATATTGCAAATAAAACCAATGATATCGTAATTATTAGTAATAATAATCAGATTATTACATATGTCAATAAAGCGTTTGAACAAAAAACAGGCTACACGAAAGAAGATGTTATTGGTAAGCCGACAAAAGTATTACAATCGGGCTTGCATACTGCTGAGTTTTATGAAGATATGTGGCAAGATATTAATGCAAAAGGAACATGGACCGGTGAACTTTGGGAACAAACAAAATCGGGGGTCTATTTTCCAAAACGGATGACCATTACAGCATTACCTTCACAATCACGCGAAGAAGGTGAGACGTATGTCTCTATATCATCAGACTTAACAGATGTGAGAGAACATCAACGCTATTTAGTTAAATCAGTTCATAGTAATAATGCCGCGATAAACAAAACTCTCTTGACAGATTTATGTTACACAGCAATAAAGAATAATAAAGGCGTATTTGGTATCGTAAATATTGAAGTATTAAGTGTTAGTAATATTTATTTAAAGGAAGAAAAGACTGAGGCCCAGATTAATCAAAAAATACTTTCGCTATTAACCGAAAGTATTAATGGTAAAGGATTTTTAGCGCAAGTAGATAAAAGAACTTTTATTCTTGGTATCACAGCTTTTGATGCAAAAGACAAGGTCATTAAGTATACTGAAAATTTATTAAACAATGAGATATCGATTCTAAAAGTATTAAGTCATAATGTCTATGTCAATGCCATCGCAGGTGTAGCAGTTTATCCATCAAAACATTTAGATATCTATTCGATGATTGAAGCTTCCTATTTAGCAAAGGATTATGCTTTAGAACATAGTGAACAAAAATACTATGTGTTCACAAAAGACATTCAAGTTTATTATGAACGTGAAGCAAAGCTTGTTTTACTCTTACGTGAAGCGATTTCAAATAAAGAGTTAACGATTCAATTTCAACCTCAGTATGATGCTTACACCAAAACCATTATTGGGGCAGAAGCCTTGATACGTTGGTATAATGATGAGCTTGGTCAAGTATCACCATTAGAGTTAATCACGGTGGCAGAGAAGACGGGGTACATTATTGAGTTAGGGCACTGGATCATCGAAGAAACATTCAGGCAAATTAAAATGATTAATGCCGGCATTAGTGATTCAATCACATTCTCACTAAATATATCACCATATCAATTTAAGGATGCTCAACTGATTCCATTAGTAAAAGAATATGCTCGTAAATATACCATTGATTTAAGCCAAATTGAAATAGAAATTACTGAAAGTGTGTTTGCGAAAAACTTCCAATTAGTAAATAATAAACTAAAACAATTCAAAGAACTTGGTATATGCATCGCAGTCGATGATTTTGGAACAGGCTATTCATCACTACAATATTTACAAGAGTTAAGCATTGATCGGCTCAAAATTGATCGCTTATTCATCAAGGATTATCCTGAAAAACATTCGGGTAGAGTCACACAAGGGATTGTCAATTTAGCGAAACAGTTAGCGCTTGATCCGATTTGTGAAGGTGTTGAGACGAAAACACAACAAGATTATTTACTATCAATCGATTGCCATCTCTTTCAAGGATATTATTACTATAAAGCAATGCCTGCAAAAGACTTACTGACTGTCTTAGACAATGTCAATTCATAACCATCAAAACAAGATGCCATGGATTTAAAGTGGCATCTTTTTTTCATGGTCACATAAATAAAACTAAATAAAAGCATTTACATCTTTACATTTTTGAATTAAGTGTTATACTTAATTGCTCTTCAAAGGAGGAAGATCATGAATTATAAAAATACATTAGTTGCAAAATCATTAACGGAAATGGGCTTTAAGGATTTCACAGAGATTCAAAAGCAAGCCATCCCTCTTATTGAAGCAGGCACTGATTTAATTGGACATTCACAAACTGGTACAGGGAAAACCGCTGCGTTTACCTTACCGTTTTTAGAGAAAATTGATTACTCAAATCCCCATGTACAGGCGTTGGTCATTTGTCCAACCAGAGAACTCGCTGTACAGGTACAGTCAGAAATTGAAAAAATTGGTAAATACTTACCTAAACTAAAAACCACCGCTATTTATGGCGGTGCCTCAATGCATCGACAAATTAAAGCATTAAAACGGAAACCACAAATTGTTGTGGGGACACCTGGTCGATTACTTGATATGACTAATCGTCATCTTGTTAAACTAAAAAACCTAAATTATTTAGTCTTAGATGAAGCAGATGAAATGATGAAAATGGGCTTCAAAGAAGACATTGAAAAAATTATTAATCAAAGTAATACGCATCGTCAAACAGTGATGTTTAGTGCGACGATGCCAAAACAAATTGTAAAATTAACCAAACAATACATGAACAATCCAGAGTTAGTTAGTGTTGTGTCTAATGAAGAGACTAATACAGACATTACACAGTATTATTATCAAGTACATAGTAAACATAAAGTAGACGCTGTTACGCGTCTTCTTCAAGTGTATCAACCAAAACTATCACTCATTTTTTGTAATACCAAACGCAAAGTTGATCAAGTGACTATTGCCTTAACAGAAAAAGGATATAATGTAAATAAAATTCATGGGGACTTGTCTCAACCTTCGCGGATGCAAGTATTAGAGAGTTTTCATCAAGGTGTATTAGATATACTTGTTGCAACAGATGTTGCCGCAAGAGGGTTAGATATTAAGAATGTTGAAGTCGTTTTTAATTATGATGTTCCGGAAAAACCAGAATTCTATGTTCATAGGATTGGTCGTACAGGCCGGATTGGAAATAAAGGATTGGCATTGATGATGGTCTCAGGACGCGAGAGATATCGTATCAAAGATATTGAACGCTTCACAAAGTCAACGATTAAAAAACAGAATATTCCAACACCGGAGAAGATTGAACATGTCACCAAACAGAAGAAAATTGAAACCGTTACTCAAGTCATTGATGAATCGTCTTTAAATAAACATCAAACAATGGCTCAGGAACTCTTAAGTAAACATGAACCCGTTGAAGTTGTATCGGCTTTATTAAAAATGGCATCTGATAAAATTAAATCAGATAACAATCAAGCGGACTTAAATATTGAATTCAAAGGACCAAAGAAACATGCTCCTGGTCAAGGAGAAACACGCTATCATTTTAACATTGGACGTAAGGATGGATTAAACCCAAAAGAGTTAGTTCAAACGATTATGAAGCGGACACGGTTAAAAAATGAACAAATCAATAACGTAATTATTGCGAAACGTTCTAGTTTCTTTACTGGACCAAGCAAAAAACATAACCAAATCATGAAATCTTTAACAAATATACACATATTAAATAAAAAAACATCAATTCAAGTTGCCAAAGAACGCGGTGGCAAACGCCGTAAACGTCGGTAATGAATTATTTTAGGAGGTCATTATGAAATCCATAATAAATATTGCAGTTGTTGCGCATGTTGATGCGGGAAAATCCACACTCGTTGATGCCTTGTTAAACCAAAGTGGTGTCTTTCATGAAAATGAAGTCGTTGTCGAACAAGTCATGGATAGTAATGATTTAGAACGTGAGCGCGGGATTACTATTTATTCTAAAAACTGTGCCATCGAACATAACAACACAAAAATCAATATTGTTGATACACCAGGTCATGCTGACTTTTCAAGTGAAGTAGAACGCATCATTAAAACAGTCGATACGGTTATTTTACTTGTTGATTCAAGTGAAGGACCCATGCCACAAACTCGTGTTGTTTTAGAAAAAGCATTACACCAAAACTTAAAGCCAATTGTTTTTATCAACAAAGTGGATAAAAAAGATCAACGTGCTGAAGAGATAGTTAATGAGTGTTTTGATTTATTTATCGACTTAGGCGCAACAGATGAACAATGTGATTTTCCGATTGTTTATGGAATCGCTCGTGATGGGATTGCCTTACATAATTTAGATGATGACAGTGACAACTTAGAACCATTATTTGAAACCTTATTACGTGTCACCAATCCTTATCCTGATTTAGCCAATGCCCCGTTACAACTTCAAGTATCTAGTTTAGCTTATGATGACTATTTAGGGCGTCAGGGGATTGGCCGTATAACCAAAGGAACGCTGAAAGCTAATACAACCTATACACTGAGTAAACGTAACGGTGAGACTGTTACTGTTAAAACAGGGAAAGTCTATGTCAACGAAGGTCTCGCAAAAGTTGAAAAAGAAGCGGCATATGCTGGTGATATTGTGACGTTTAGTGGGATTAGCCATATTTCTATTGGTGAAACCTTGTGTGACCCTGAACATGTTGAAGCGATGGATATGATTGAAATTGAGAAACCAACATTAGCCATGAACTTCTTAGTGAATGACGGACCATTTGTTGGACAAAGTGGCTCACTTGTAACGACTCGACAAATACGTTCAAGACTCTTTAAAGAACTAGAAACAAATATTGGTCTAACCGTGGAACCGTTAAATGGGATTGAAGGGTTTAAAGTCAGTGGCCGTGGCGAATTACATTTATCTATTTTACTTGAGAATATGCGTCGTGAAGGTTATGAACTCTGCGTTAGTAAACCAGAGGTACTTTATATCGAAGAAGATGGTAAACGACTAGAACCGTATGAAGAAGCCATCATCACCTTGCCAGATGAGTTTAGTGGCAATGTCATATCGGCCCTTAATCAACGCAAGGGACAATTACGTCATATGATGAGTGATGAAGGGATGACTAAGTTACAATACTTAGTCCCAACAAGAGGATTAATAGGATACCGAAGTGAATTCATCAATGCGACCAAAGGCCAAGGTACCTTAGAGAAATCATTTGATTCTTTTAAACCATATGCTGGTGATATCGACCAACATCGAAATGGTGTTTTGATTGCGAAAGAAAAAGGTACTGCAATGGCGTACAGTTTATTTAATCTATCGAAACGGGGACGGATGATTATTACACCATCGACGAAAGTATATCCGGGTATGATTATTGGACTGCATTCAAGACAGAATGATTTAGTCGTGAATCCGTGTAAAAATAAACAACTTACTAACGTACGATCTAGTGGTTCAGATGAAGCAATCAAGTTACTCGATCCGTTAGACTTATCATTAGAAGAAGCCCTTGAATTTATCGAATTGGATGAACTCGTTGAAATCACACCAGATGCGATTCGATTAAGAAAAAAGATTTTAGATGAGAATAAACGCAAACGCTATAATAAAACAATATCTTATCAAGATTAATACAAAACGATTATGAGTAAAAATCTCATAATCGCTTTGTTTTTTTCTATTCAATTAACTTAAATCGTTTAGCGAGTCCACCGATACTCGTTTCCCGGTAAGACGCATTGATATCTCTTCCTGTTTCAATCATCGTCTCAACAATAGTATCAAATGAGACGACTTGAGTAGATGTGAGTAATTGTGCTAACTCACCCGCATTAATCGCTCTATGCCCCGCCACTGCGTTACGTTCGATGCAAGGAATCTGAACATACCCAAGAACAGGATCACAGGTTAAGCCAAGGTGGTGTTCTAATGCGATTTCAGCAGCATACTCAATAACATCAAGGTCACCATTTTCTAAATACGCATAGGCTGCCGCAGCCATTGAGCACGCCGTGCCAACTTCAGCTTGACAGCCAGCTTCGGCACCACTAATTGATCCATTATGCTTGATAATATTTCCAATTAATCCAGCCACTGCTAACGCATCGATGATAAGCTCATCATTATATTTGTGGGCATCTTTTAAATAATATAAAACACTTGGTAGCACCCCGCTAGCTCCACAAGTTGGGGCAGTAACGACTTTGCCACCACTTGCGTTAACTTCACTCACCGCATAGGCAAATGCGCTGACAAGGCGTAATTGAATTGAGACTTTATTCTGTTGTGAGTAAAGAAGGGATCGGGCTTTTCGTTTAATGTTTAACGCACCAGGCAACACCCCTTCGGTATGCAAGCCTTGATTAATGCTTTCTTGCATAGTATTCCAAACCGTTTTGAGATGCTTTTTTATCTTAGGTTCATGATGATAGACATACTCTACTAAAGTAAGGTTCTGTTCTTGACAATAAGTTTTAATGTCTGAAAAAGACTGATGGGGATATCGTTGCATATTGTCCTTAGGAGCGTCACCATCACGACGAAATGATCCACCACCGAGACTAAAATAACGTTCTTGTGCAATTAGCTGATTATGCTTGTAAACAATGATATCCATCGTATTGGGATGCGGAATATCAATGTCAGTTGAAAATTCAACATGACTGTTAGGAAGTGTCTTTTGAATGATATAGTCTGTCAGATGACCACGTCCCGTAAAACTAAGTGATCCATATAATATTACATGGTACTTATCCCCATGATACATATTATGTACACTTTGGCAGATTCGTTCTGGCCCCATTGTATGAGAACTACTTGGACCATGTCCTATTTTATATAATAATCTTAGCGATTCCATATTATAATCTCATTTACCCTGGATTTCGATATGGATTATAACATAGTTTTTGACAAGTACAAGCATTATTATAATGACTTTTTTGTGAGATAATAAAGTATAGACAAAAATTTGTTAAAAATAATGGCTTTAATACGTGAAAAACCGCTTAAATAAAAATAAAAGTCGATATTACTTGCAATTTAATTTATATAGTGTATTATTAGTATTGATGAAAGAAAAATTGAGAAATGAATTAAGTGTACAAAGTTACCTTAGTTAATAGTAGCAATTGAGTACGTCAAATAAAATTAACGGAGGTAACAGTCATGACAGGAACAGTAAAATGGTTTAATTCTGAAAAAGGATTCGGATTTATCACTACTGAAGATGGTGAAGATGTATTTGCACATTATTCTCAAATTCAAAAAGATGGATTCAAATCTTTAGATGAAGGAGACACTGTAAGTTTCGATGTTGAAGAAGGCCAAAAAGGTCCTCAAGCAACAAATATCGAAGTTTTATAAGTTGTTAACTAAAAAGCCGACAATGTCGGCTTTTTTTTATGTTTTTAATCAAAATCGATTTGCTAACGCTTATATAGATGCGTTTATTGGGAATAATATGTCATTTTATAAATTATAATCCACATCACCTAATGCATCTTGGTCACACATTTCATAATAACGATGATCTACTTTACTTTAAATAGACTGTGTAAACATATTAAATTGTGTACAATCAAATATTTTTTTAAAAATCAAGTTGTTGATTAAGCCATAACATAGCCATATTGAGAAATATGTGTTATAATAAGATAAATCAAAGATGAGGTGTTTTATGAAAAAAGTATATTTTAAGCCTTATGACTTTGTCGATAGTGAGTATTATTACAAAGTTATTAAGACAACAAAAAACAGTATGTTAACATTCAATTCTAAGCATTTTTTAGTATTAAAACGTGGATCTATTAAAAATGGTAACTTTAAAACAGGGTACAAACGGGCAATTGAATTAAGAAAGATGCCTGATGATAAGAAGTTATGTCTATTGCTCAAATATAAACCGTATAAGATTTATCAATACGTCAATGAATCTGAGTTAAAAGATGTCACAGACAACAAAGAAGTATTTGGTATTAAAATTGTGATCCAAAATGAAACCTAAGGAATCTCATTGATTCCTTATTTCTTTTGGATATGCTATACTGAATACAGTAAACATGATAGGGTGAAAGTGATGGAACATTATGTGACAGAATTAAAAACATTAAAAGAGTTGAAACGAATGGCAGTAGAAGTTACGTATCGTGATATATTACTGATTTATACAGACGATACAGTTTATGCCATCCAAAATAAATGTCCACACCAAGGGATATCTTTAGAAAAAGGAAATATTCAAGAGGGTGTTATTCGCTGTAAGGATCATGGCCTACCAATTTCCTTGAAAACAGGTGAAGTAACGAGTGAAAGACAGGCAAATTACTTAAGATTAGATCGATATAGCCGTAAAATTCATACTTTTGATGTTGTTATTAAAGATGAAAAAGTGTATATCAAGGTATAACGGTGTAAGGAGAGATGATAATGCCAACATACAATCAAACGATTGAGGCACTCAATGATGACTTATCAGCGCATTTACAAAAACGCTTGAAACCTCTTCGTTTAGTAAAGATTCATAATAAGCTTGGTGATACTGAGGATGAACAAGTAGAGGCTTTACTTAACCATGCAAAAGATACGTTAAAAGATGTTAAAGAGGGTAATAGATCAGTAATGAAACACTTTTTAAAAACAATTAAAGAACTAAAACAAACTGTAAGAGACAAATATGGCTACATAGAAAAAGGTGAACTCGTTAGTGAGTATATGTCGATGGGGATTGGGATATCGTTAGCATTTGGCGCTGTCTTTATGTTTATCAATCCTGCCTTTATTGCTATTACATTAGCTGTTGGTGTTGCTGTTGGACTATCCGTTGGGCAACACAAAGAAAATGATGCGGAGAAACAAAACAAGCTTTACTGAGTGATAATTATAGACAAAGATAACAAAAATGATGATTTTGTACTGAATATTAAAAGTTGGACTTTGTCCTAATAATTAATTAAACACAAGGAATGATTTCTGAATTCAAAAGGAGTCATTCTTTTTAGTTTTGTTTAATTCTCCCATTGTTGTAATATTTTATGTAATTTTAAAGCCTTTAATCAACTCAACTATAGATTTAAACCTATGATGATAGAAGACTCTGCCCTAAGAACACCATAGAAATATTGAAGCACTGTGTGTCTAGAAAATTACCTTATCTAGACATGCTTTATTTGATATGTTTCTTTAAATATATATAGAATATTAGAATTAAAAAATAGTTAGATTTCACTCTAACCATTTTTTTAACAAAACGTTTTAATCTGTTTGAGGCAAAATATAATATCCTATGACAGCCTGTCCATCCACATAAAACAATTGTTCTTCCGGAACTTTACCCAACAACTGTTCAGCAACCTCTAGTGCTTTGTCAATAGTTGCTTGGTCATTTAAAGGATAAAATCGGATCATAATAAGTTCAATATCTTTGTTAGTAGGGGCAATATTATCCAACTGTACATCATCTATGAAGCGGTACCAATTACTTCTGGCCCAGTTTTGACTACCCACTTCATAATTGCGGTAGACATAACAACCACCAAGTGGAGTCTCATCATCCCAATCGTTCATGTATGGTCCACTCCACCCTTCAATTGGTATTCCGTCTCTTTCTCCTTCAATAAAAACTTCAATGCTGTCAGCATTCCAAGTTGCACATGTTCCAGCGCCACTTAAAGATCCTCTAGGTCGTTCACCGACATCATAAAAATAATATCTCGCTCCAGTTTCTATTACGACTAGTTCGTTAAAAATTTTACCAACCTTAACATTGCGAATCAATTGTGCCGAGGCTGGGATACTAAAAGATGCGATTATCCCTAAAACAACAATCACAATCAAGAGTTCTATAAGTGTTACCCCTTTTTGCTTGCTCATAAAAGACCTCCAGTCTACAAAAAAATATGTGAAAAATAAAGAATTGCTCATGCTTAATCAATATCATAAATCTACATTACCGAATTATTCCACCTACATTTAGACCATAGTAGACTTCTTGGTTTGTCACTACTCTTACGTGTGTAAAAATTTTAAGAACTCTCCATCAATGGATATCTTAATTTCCTTTGTACTTACATTCACTCTAGAAACATCAAAACTAAATGTGTATTTATTTTCAATTTGATTTGCAAAATATAGCTATATAGAAAAAATTAATTATATTATATCATAATTTAATTTTCTTCGCTAGTGAAAAAAAATGGATGATAAAGCAAATGATTTTGGACAAAAATAATAAAAAAATAAGCACTTTGATACTATGAAGTTACTACACAAAATCATTAACAAAGAAGTCATTATCTACAAACCATTATACTGCATTACCTAAGCC
Source organism: Candidatus Izemoplasma sp. (assembly GCA_036172455.1). Lineage (NCBI taxonomy): Bacteria > Bacillati > Mycoplasmatota > Mollicutes > Candidatus Izemoplasmatales > Candidatus Izemoplasmataceae > Candidatus Izemoplasma > Candidatus Izemoplasma sp. The sequence goes on along the minus strand of JAXKVY010000002.1, from coordinate 122,823 downwards.
ATTACTAAATGTTTCTACAACTGGTCTAATTTTAAGAACACCAAGCATTGCCAGTAACCATGTATGAGTTTACCACCGGTGAAACCAATTAATACAGGCAATACATAAATAATCATTGGTCTAACAAGTTGTGATAGTGTTTCGTTAGGTGTCCATCCTGTTGGGATAAAAGATGCAGTGATAAGATCCCATGTAATAAATGCGCCAATATTTGGCATAATCATACGACCTAACAAATGTCCGAATCGTTGAATATAAAAACGTAAACCTTTTTCTATTGTGTAATCTCCATAATTTTTTTGCTATCTTTATTGTATGATGACAGCATTTACAATATCTAGAACTACCCTTTTAAGCTTGCCAAGTTATTAGTGACAAAACTAAATAGTACCTTTCTATTTAGTACTATAGGTTTTGTGATTTTACCGATGGAATAATGGTAAAAAAGAAAAGGATACTTTAAAAAGTATCCTAATAGATTAATTAGCCGCAGGAACAACTGCCCCATCATAATTGTCTCGTATCCAATCTTGTACTTCTTTAGACTGTAACGTCGTAATGAGGGCTTCAATGAATGGGTCATCATGATTAGCTTGTGTTGTGACTAAAATATTGACATAATCAGAAGCGCTGCCTTCTAAAGCAATACTATCTACAAGCGGATTAAGTCCATTGTCCAATGCAAAGTTTCCATTAATTAATACGGCGTCACCTTCTTCATTATTGTAATTTGTAACCAGTAACTCTGCAGCAACTTCTGTAAACGTAATGGTTTTAGAAGATATGAATAAAGTAGATAGTTGGGTTGTTGTTGCGTTGATGATATCAGTATCGGTCACATCATCATTGAGTGTAATTAATCCATTTTCTTCAAGTACACCAAGAAGACGAGGCCGATCTGTTGGTGAGTTAGAAATAATCAACTCTAAATTATCTGGTAATGTATCTAATGAATCATAGACTTTAGTATAAAGGCCAATTGGTTCTACATGAACGCCTCCAACATTGACAAAGTTATATCCATATTCGTCAATTTGAGCATTTAAATAAGGAATATGTTGGAAGAAGTTCGCAATAATATCACCACTAGATAATGCACTATTGGGTAAAACATAATCGGTAAACTCAACAATTTCAAAGGGATATCCTTGTTCCTCTAAAAGTGGTTGAATGTGGGTCAGTATCTCTGCGTGAGGAACAGGTGTTGCCCCAACTTTATACGTATCATTTGATGAACAACTGCTTAATGTAATGGTAAATATTAATGCTAATATTATAAGTAATTTTTTCATAGGTGTTTTCTCCTTTTTTATTTTTTGGTTGTTTTGTTGACGATATAGTCGCCAGTAATTTGAATACATAAAATAAGTATTGCGATTAAAAATGTAGCGGTTAATGTAACATATACTCGATTACGAGCATAGCCATATAAATAGGCTAAATTACCTAACCCACCCGCACCAATAGCCCCGGCAATTGAGGTATACCCAGTTATCGCAATAGATGTAACAGTAATACCTCTTACTAAAGCGGGAAGTGATTCAGGGATTAAAATCTTAATGAGTACTTGTCGTTTGGTTGCACCAAAGGACAGACCAGTTTCTTGTAAATCAGTGGCTGTTTCATGTAACGCAATTTCAACAAGTCGGGCATAAAATGGTGTCGCTCCAATCACCAGTGCCGGTAATGCCGCAGAGGGTCCTAAAATGGTGCCAATTAATATCCGTGTAAACGGAATTAAAAGCACAATTAAGATTAAGAATGGAATACTTCTTAATATACTAGTTAAGGCTGAGAGAGTTTTATGTAAAACTGAGTTCTCAAATAGTCCCCCTTTAGCGGTGGTAAAGAGTAGTGCCCCAAAGATAAGACCAAAAATGAAAACAAAAATAGTGCTAATCAGTGTCATATACACTGTTTCATAAAGCGCATTTAAATAGACATGATATTCTAACTCAAATAACATGATCCACCTCCACTTGATGTTCTCTTAAATACCTTTTTATTGTTTGTTGGTTGTTTTTGGCATATACAATCATCCACCCAGCATTATTGGGAGTGATATTACTATATACAATAGACACTTCACACTCTATATCACGCACCATATTGGCTAATATGGGTTTTTTCACAATTGTTTGTGAAAACTTTAATAGGAGTAATTTGGATTTATCAAAAGTTTCTGTGATGGTATCTAAATCAAGGCCAACTTTTTTAATAAAGGCCTTTGTTTTTGGATGTTTTGCTTTAAATAAAATATCTTCAAGGGGACCTTGTTCAATAATGTTACCTTTATCCATCACAGTCACTGTGTCTGCGATAGCTTCAATAACATTCATATCATGAGTCACGAATAAGACATTCAAGTGGTGTTTTTTTGCGAGACGTTTGATTAATGATAAGATATGATCGGTTGTAATCACATCAAGGGCACTTGTTGGCTCATCACAAATTAATAATTTAGGATGATTGATTAACGCCCTTGCAATGCCTACACGTTGTCTTTGTCCACCTGAAAGGTGAGCAGGATAACGATCTTTATATGCCGTTAAACCAACTTCATCTAACAACGTATAAGCGTATTTTTTGTCCTCTTCTGTAATTGGTCGATGAAAGCCAATCGGTAATAAGATGTTATCAATGACTGTCTTACGGCTGAGTAAATGATCGGTTTGAAAGACCATCCCAATATCCTTTCTCAACATTCGGGTTGACTCCTTATTAAGGGCTTTGATGTCGGTATAATCAAATATGGTTATGGTACCTTTATCATAACTTTCAAGTTGATTGAATAACCGAATCAAGGTGCTTTTCCCAGCACCACTAACCCCGATAATGCCATGGATATAGCCTTCTTTGAATGACGTTGAAATATCATTTAAAGCTATTTCATCGCCACTTCCTGGGTATTTTTTTGTGACGTTTTTAATTGTTATCATATTTTCACTCCTAATCAATAAAAAAAGCCCTTTACATATCACTATGTAAAGGACAAGTAAGTCTACTTGTGGTACCACCTTTATTTATGGACACCTCACAGTATCCACCTTATCAAGTACGCATCCACCTAAGGAATTAATACTCTAATGCGATAACGGGCATACCCGATCTATCCTACTTGTGTTCAAATAGATAACTCAGAGACCATGTTCATTGACTATGACATACCCCCTCTCACCATCCGGGGCTCTCTTTGATGTGTTTCATCAATTACTCTTCTCTTCAATGTCTTTCAATTAAGTCAAATTATATCGTGTCATTGTATTTTTGTCAATAGAATCATCTAAAAAGCGTTTACATTTCATCAAAAGGAATATAAATGATTAAATTAACTTAATATGATATGATAATAATATATATAAAATAGTGAGAATCGTTTTTTTATGCTAATATGATATAAGATTATATATTAATTCGGAGTGAGAAGAAATGACTAATAAACAAAAATATGACTTTTTAATAGTGGGTTCAGGTCTTTTTGGAGCTGTTTTCGCCCATGAAGCATCTAAACAAGGATATACGTGTAAAGTTATTGAAAAGCGGGATCATCTTGCAGGAAATATTTATACAAAATCTATCGATGGAATCAATATTCATCAATACGGACCACATATATTTCATACTAATGACGAGAAAATTTGGAAATATGTTACTGATAAAGTTTCAATGCACCCATTCATCAATCAACCATTGGCTCGTTATCAGGATCAAATATACTCTCTACCATTCTCGATGAGAACCTTCTATGAACTCTTTAATACTAAAACCCCTGAGGAAGCTAAAAAGAAGATTGAAGAGGAAACCATGCCTTACATAAAAGAAAAGTATTTGAATCTTGAAGAAAAAGCTTTATCATTAGTAGGTAAAACAATTTATGAGCGTTTGATTAAAGGCTATACAGAGAAACAATGGGGACGTAAAGCGACTGAACTACCAACTAAAATTATAGAACGATTACCGTTAAGATTTACTTATAACTCAAATTATTTTAATGATTTGTACCAAGGAATTCCTGTGAATGGGTACACAGAATTAATAGAAAAATTACTTGAAAACATTGAAGTGTCATTAAATATAGATTTCCTTGATGAGAAAGACAAGTATGAAAAAATGGCTAAGAACATTATCTATACAGGTAAAATAGATGACTATTTTAATCAAAAGTTTGGAGCATTAGATTATCGCAGTTTACGCTTTGAGACTGAATGGCTAGATACAGATAATTTTCAAGGGAATGCTGTTGTAAACTATACGGAAAAAGAAGTGCCTTTCACTAGAATTGTGGAACATAAGTTTTTTGGTGAAGATCATTCTCAACCTAAAACGGTAATTACGAAAGAATATCCATTAGATTATCAGAGTGGGATGGAAGCCTATTATCCTATAAATGATGACAATAACAATAAGATTTATAACAAATATAAGGATTTAGCGAACAGAGAAAATAATGTATTTTTTGGTGGCCGCTTAGGTCTTTACAAATATTTTGATATGGATGATACAATCATTGAGGCTTTAAAATTAGCTGATCGTTTGTTAAGTAAAGAAGTGATAATATGAAAATAAATATCGCAGTTGTTGAAGACAATCATGAGAGCCAAATCAAAATTAAAGAATTTATTAGAAAATATGATAATGAAAGTGATGATACCTTTATCATCTCAGTTTTTTCTGATGGGGATGAAATAGTAGATCAATATGAAGCTGAATTCGATATCATCTTAATGGACATAGAAATGAAAAGGATGAATGGTATGACAGCTGCAGAAAAAATCAGAGAAATTGATCCATCTGTAGTTCTTATATTTATAACAAACATGACAAAATTCGCCGTGAAAGGTTATGCTGTAAATGCACTAAGTTATTTGCTTAAACCAGTTGAGTATTTTGCTTTTAGGCGAGAGATTGAAAAGTCTGTTCAACAAATAAAATCGCGCAAGGAATATTATCTTGTTTTGCCGACTATTGAAGGTATCGCCAAAGTTTCCGCCTCAAATATAGGGTATATGGAGAGTATAAAACATCAGGTCATCATCCACACAATAGATGAGAAAGAGTATGTTTTAAATACAACACTTAAGGAAATGCAAACCAAACTGAAAGAGTATAATTATTATCGTATAAATAGTTGTTATATCGTTAATCTTGATAAGGTTGATGGAGTTAAAAAGGATTATGCACAAGTTATGGGTAATGAGTTGAAAATTAGTAGGCCACGTAAAAAAGGATTTAAAACAGCCTTGACTAAGTACTTAGGAGGACAATTATAGTGGATGATATATTTATTAACATACCTAGAACATATACTGCTTTTGCTGAATGGCTGTTTTGTATATTGTTTATACTTCATACGCAAAAGAACTATAAAGGGACATTGTTATACACATTACTTGTCTTTTTTCTAGGAATTTTCATCGGTTATCAATTATTGGCTGGAGAGTTACCAATAATCCTATGGATTCCAGGTATGGTTGGTGCTGTAATTCTCATGTTTACCTTTATTTATTCAGTGACTAAAACAACGGTTAAAACAGCAATATATTTTACCGTATTTGCTTTCATTTTAGCGGAGTTTACAGCATCATTAGAATGGCAAATATATTATTTTTTCTTGGTAAATTATGATCTAATTTCAGTTTTCTTTGAATATATTGTGTTAATTATTGTTTACGGTATAGTATTTAGTGTGATGTATTTGCTTGAAAAACGGTACAAAATGAAAAGTTCAATATATGATTTAAGAAACAATGAGTTGATAACTATAATTATTATTGGTACCTTAGCATTTGCAATAGGAAACCTTAATTTTATTGATGTTAATACGCCATTTACTGGTAGGTTTCCATTAGAAGTATTTTACATTAGATCGCTTGTATTATTCTCTGGTGTCATAATGCTATATACACAAAGAGAACATCGGCTTGCTACACATTCACGTTTAGAACTAGCAGCAGTAGAATCTGTTTTAGAGAAGCAATATGAGCAGTATAAGATTAACCAAGAACTCAATGAAATGATTAATCGACGATATCATGATTTCAAACATCAGATTAATCTTATTAGAAATGAGCATGACGAAGATAAAAAGAATGAATATCTAAACTCATTAGAAAATGATATAAAAGGATATGAGCTACAGTTTAATACAGGAAATGATGTGTTAGACACTGTTCTTGCTTCTAAGTCACAAGTAATATTGAAAAACAAGATCAATTTCACCTGTGTCGCAGAAGGAGAATCTCTGAGTTTTCTTCCGGTAATGGATCTAGTATCGTTATTCGGTAACGCATTAGATAACGCTATTGAAAGTGTTGCACAAATTAGTGAAGAAGAAAAACGTGTTATTAAACTAACAATTATTACTAAAAACCAGTTTGTTATAACAAAACTAGAGAATTATTATGAAACGCCAATCATAAAGGGAAATAACGCTTTTCTTACAACTAAGAAAGACAAGAAACGTCATGGATATGGTTTGAAAAGCATTAAGGCTTTGGTTGAAAAACACAGTGGAGAGTTATCCATTGATACAACGAATAATTGGTTTAAATTAGTCATCATGTTCCCCGTAAATCAACAAATTATCAAAGAAAAATGACAAATTGTGCAGAAATCATGCACAATTTTTTTTGTGTGCTATAATACATTTGCATTAAAAAACGTTTACATTTTTGGAGTGTAGTAAATGAAAAAAAATAACGAGATCATAAAGGAAATGTCTTTAGAGGAAAAAGCATCAATGCTTTCTGGTAAGAATTTTTGGGAGTCTAGAGACATAGAAAAATATAATATTAAAAGTATGTTTTTGGCGGATGGACCACATGGTATAAGGAAACAAGTTGCATCGGCGGACCACTTAGGATTAAATCCAAGTCAAAAAGCTACTTGTTTTCCAACAGCGGCAACTTTGGCAAATAGTTTTGATACTAGGTTATTGAAACAAATCGGTGAAGCCTTAGGCAAAGAAGCAATTGATCAAAGAGTGAATATTCTATTAGGTCCAGGCACAAATATCAAGCGTAACCCTAAATGTGGACGTAATTTTGAATATTTTAGTGAAGATCCTTACCTTTCCGGTAAGTTGACTAGTTCAATGATTCAAGGGATACAATCTCAAGGGATATCAGCATGTATAAAACATTATGCTGCAAACAATCAAGAATACAGACGTATGGTTATAGATGCATTAATTGATGAACGAACGTTAAATGAAATTTATTTACCTGCATTTGAAATGGCCGTTAAGGAAGGCCATACAAAAACGTTAATGTCTGCATATAATAAAGTGAATAATCATTATGTTAATGAATCCCCTTACTTACTTAAAGATATTTTAAGAACAAAATGGAAATTTGATGGTGTCATAGTATCAGATTGGGGGGGTTCAAATAGTCGGATTGAAGGACTGAAAAATGGTAATGATTTGGAAATGCCATCAACACATTTTGAAACAAACCGTGAATTGGTTGAGGCAGTTAACACACAACTTATTGATGAAGAATTGTTAGATCAATCTATAGAAAGATTATTAAGGCTAAGCAAAGAAACAAATGATACACTCATAAACAATAGTGTCAACACTAATTATGATGATCACCATGAACTCGCAATTAAAGCTGCTGAAGCATCAATTGTGTTGTTAAAAAATGAAGATAACATTTTACCTTTAAAAGAGGGCAAAAGAGTTACAATTATAGGTGATTTCGCAGAAAGCCCACGCATTCAAGGAGCTGGATCATCAAAAGTAAACCCTTATAAAGTTGAACATACTTTGGATAATATCTCACACTATCCCTGCCATTTCATTGGGTTTGAAAAAGGATTTAAACGATTCAGTGATAAAAGTTCACGAAGATTAATTAAAAAGGCAAAGACACGCGCAAAAAATGCTGATGTTGTTTTATATTATATGGGACTGGATGAGAGTAAAGAAACTGAGGGTATTGATCGTTCAAATATACTTATCCGAAAGAACCAAATTGAATTACTTAAAGAGTTATCTGAAGTGAATCCTAATATTATCGTTATCTTATCAAGCGGTAGTGTTGTGGACCTTGAGTTAGAAAAATATACAAAAGGATTAATCCATGCTTATTTAGGTGGGCAAGGTTCAGCAAAGGCGGTACTGAATATAATTTTTGGCTATACAAATCCAAGTGGTAAATTAGCTGAGACATATCCTATTAATCTCGAAGAACTTGAGAAGGTTCAGGATTTTGGTAATCAAGATACCTATGTCTGTTATAAAGATAATATTTATGTTGGCTATCGTTTTTATGATCAAATTGGATTGCAAGTACGTTATCCTTTCGGATATGGTTTAAGTTATACGACTTTCAAATACAGTAACATAAATATTTCCGAGAAAAAAGTCAGCTTCACCATAACAAATACTGGTAACTATGATGGAGCAGAGGTTTCTCAACTGTATATTAGTAAAGAAGATTCAGCTCTACACAGAGAGAAACAAAGTCTCAAAGGATTTAAAAAAACATTTATAAAAAAAGGCGAAAACAAAAGGATAACCATCCCGTTTGATGACTATACTTTTCGAGTATATGACCAAAATAATCACCAATTTGTTATTGAAAATGGAGAATATAGGATTGTTATTAAATCCTCTTCACGAGATACACGCCTAAGTGGAAAGATTACTTTAGAAGGAACGCAATTAGAGTCTTATAACAATAGTTTAACCAATCTATATAAAGAGGGGAAGATTCATAAAATATCGAATCATAAATATCTTGAAATATACAATTTGCAATCTCCTGAAGAACACTCGCTAACTCCTTTAATAGTGAATGAACTGACAACTGTAAGCAAACTAAAACATGCAAAAGGGTTTAGTGGAAAAATATTTTATTTCAGTATTACATTTATGATTTGGTTCTTACGTAGAATTCATAAAGCCGAAAAAGCAAATACTTTAGTTATGGGTATCTATCACCAACCATTGAAATCTTTATCTCGTATGAGCGGTGGCATAATCTCCTGGTCTCAATTATCTGGATTAATTAAAATGTTCAATGGAAGTTTCATAAAGGGACTAGTACATTATATAAAAGCTGGAAAAGAAAAAAGATATCAAACAAAACGTGAGATTAAGCGAATTCAAGAGACAAAGAAATAATGGAGAGATAGATATGAGAAAACTGAATCATCAGCAGGGTGAAATTGTGATTAAACACAAGGAAACAGCTGATCAAAATAAAAAAAGAAATGAGAAACTTAAGGCTGCGAAGGAGCAGTACAAAAATAAAATTAAAGCAATATATAATAACGACATAGAAGATTTAAAACAATCATATGATGCTATTATAAAAGATTATTTGGATACCATTGAACGATTAAATAAATATCGTAAAATATCGCAAATAGAGAAGATTCAAACAGTGATAAATACAAAAGTCATTAAGACGAAACAATTTTTTATCATAAAATGGAAGACATTACAAAATAAACATCCGAATCTTGCTCAGTTTATAGCCTTTTTCACATTTAGTAATGGTGTCACACTACTACAGATGTTACTAATGCCACTGTTTAAGAGTTTGTTTGAACAAACAAATTTAGTCTATACCAACTTCCAAGTCGGTCAGATTGGACAAGAGTTATCTGGTGATCCTTATTTCATGTTCAACTATCCAGCGGGATTCATTTCCGAAGGTGGTGGAGGTGGACTTGCTTATTTCCTTTCAGTTCAGCTAACATTACTGATTGCCCAAGTAATTAATTTCTTTTTACAAAGAAATATAACCTTCAAGTCCAAGACCAGCATTTATAAAGCAGCAATGTGGTATTTTATTGCGTATGTTGCGATAACATTAATCGCGAGCGCTTCACTCGTGCTATACAAAGTGCCTATTTATACATTCTTTATTGAAACACTTGGCTTAGGTAATACGGGTGAATCATTAGCTGATGCAACAACGATGATTATCTATAGTGCCATATCATTTTGGGTGTTCTTTCCAATCTTTAAACTTATCTTTAAAAATCCTCAAGAAATGGAGGGAAAATAATGACAGAAAAACGTATCGCATTTCTTTTTGTTGAAGCAGGATATGGCCATATTATGCCTATGCAAGCAGCATTAGAAGCTATGCCAAATGACATTCAAGAACTTGATATTGAAGAGAGATACTTTTTTCATCAAACTGATGCACTAAAAAACGTAGAAAAATCTTTTATTCATGCTGTCAAGCAACACAATAAAATCAAAGGTGTAGGAACTTTGCAATATACATTGTTAAAATTCTTTCCACAAAAATTAGCGCTTGATTTTCTCTTTAAAAGAAAATATAAAAAGGCGTATAATGATGCAATCCAACAGTTAATTGATCTTGATGCAGATGTCATATTCCATAGTCATTTTTCAACTTTATATTATGCATGTGAGGCAAAAGCAAAAGGTCTAATTAAATCTAAAAATATTGTGTATGTACCAGATCCCATAGTTGGTTTGCAATGGGATAGACGAGCTGATTTATTTATCGTAAGTGATCCTTTAGAAAGTAAACTTCATAAAAGTTTACCGCTTAAAAAAATCCCCTTCTTATTACGTAAAGAGGTATATCAATACACCTTTAGTAAGGTAACTTATCGAGACAAATTAATGATTCCAAAGGACAAATTTACAATTACGTTGGTTGATGGGGCTTATGGTGCTGGCAAACTGAAAAAAACTATCTATGCTTTATTGGACAGTGACAAGCCAATGACAATTATCGCTGTTTGCGGGAAAAATAACACCTTATATGATGAACTTAATGATATTAAAACAAAAGATAATATAACCTTAAAAGTTTTTGGCTTCACAGATAAAATATTGCTTTTAAACGCAGCAAGTGATTTATTTATTGGTAAGGCAGGAGCGAGCACATTGCAGGAAGCAAAAGCATTGAATGTTCCAGCAATCATAAATTATTGTGCATCGCCTTTAGAACATTGGATAAAAGATTTACATGTAACAAATGGGAATGCTATTTACATTCCTTATGTATCATCAATAGTTACTGAAGTTGAATCATATATTGATGGTAATGAAAAGTATTTAGAAATGAAGAAACATTGTCACATGGGATCTAAAAATCCACATCAAGAATTAAAACAATTAATATTAACACATGAATGAATATTCAGCCAAACGGCTTAATATATAAAAAAAAGGAGAGTTAAAAATGAAAAAAGGTTTCAAAAGATTTTTAATGGCATTTGTAGTTTTAGGAGCTATCTTCACATTAGCAGCATGTGGTAATGAAGAAGCTGCTACTTTAGAGAGTAGTCACACTTACAGTGATACTGTTCCATTTGAGTATCAAGGAACAGTTTTAGGAGACACACACTCTGTTTACTTAGTTAATCTTTACAGTGATGGTACTTATAAAGTAGTTAATACATCAGTAAGTATTATTGGTGGTGCAAATGGAGGATCAACCGTATGGGAATACTATGGTACGTATGAAAAAGGTGAAGCTGTAGATGGATTCATTCCACTAACTTTAAATGATCCAACACGTGCTATTTATACATCATATTCGACCATGGGTGGATATGCATTTAATTATGATTCTGCAAATGTTGAAGATTTCTCTACAGTCGAACTTGGTGGAGGAATTATGGTTGAAACTGAAAAAGGATTCTTCTCATATGTTCCAACCAAAGATTTTGAAATTGTTACAAATGCATTAAATGAAGAAACATCACAATTAGCAATTAGTAGTGATGAGTAGTTTTTACGCAAAGGCAGCCTTGCTGCCTTTGCACTAAACTATTACTAGGAGGATTTTATGAATCAAAAAAATATTGTAAAAAGTGCAATTATTAAATACCTATTAGCAGTAATATTGATTGTTTTATTTGCGGCAATTACGATTGCCACTGGTATATACTCAACACTCATATCTAATGTACTAGATGCAAAAACGTATCGGATTGAGAATCGAGTTGAAGATATCTATGAAAGTGATTTCGATTCAATTGATGAATTGAATGCATATCAAGCTGAATTAGGACAAAAGATTGTTGAAGAAGGTGCAGTGTTATTGAGCAATGACGGTGCATTACCTTTAGTAGATAATATTACTCATATAAGTTTATTGGGCCAAAACTCTGTTGATCCAGTTTATGGTGGGCACGGTTCTGGGGCAGTAAACACATCTACTGCAACTACGTTAAAAGAATCATTTGAGGACGCTGGGTTTACCATTAACCAAGACTTATGGGATTTCTATGAAGAGGGGCCTGGCAGTGATTATCGAAAAGAAGTCACTTCAGTAACAGGGTCAGGCGAGTATGCAGTAAATGAAGTGCCACGCTCAGAATATACCGATAGTGTTATTAATAGTTTTGATAATTATAATGATGCTGCTATTATTTTTCTCGGTCGGTCTGGTGGAGAAAGCTCAGATTTACCTTTAGAACCAATGGATAATGGTTACCGTTACTTGGAGATTGATCAAAATGAAAGAGACATGATTGAACTAGCAGTTGAACATTTTGAAACGATTATATTGGTTGTAAACAGTAATAGTCCACTTGAATTAGGCATTTTAGAAGAGTATCCGATTAATGCCGCATTATGGATAGGTGGCTTAGGTCAAACAGGTGCTAAAGCTGTTGGTAGAATTTTAAATGGGGAAGTTAATCCATCCGGGCGTGTTGTAGATACTTTTGCCTATGATTCGGCATCCGCACCATCAGCAGTTAATTTTGGAGATTATACAATAAGTAATTCTTCAGTTGATAAAGGTGAAGATTATTTAGTCTATGCTGAAGGTATTTATATTGGATATAGATATTATGAAACCAGGTATGAAGATAAAGTCTTAAATCAAGGGAATGCTGGTAGTTATCAGTACGAAAATGAAGTGCAATTTCCTTTCGGATATGGCTTAAGTTATACTTCCTTTGAATGGAGTAATTATCAAGTCTCTGAAAATACAACCCACTTCACAGCCTCTATAACAGTCACAAATACTGGGGACGTTGCCGGGAAAGATGTTGTCCAACTGTATATGCAATCACCGTATACATCTTATGATCAACAAAATCAGATTGAAAAAGCATCGGTAGAGTTAGTTGGTTTTAGTAAAACGCAGTTGTTAGAGCCAAATGAATCTGAAACAATAGTTATTGAAATTGATAAAGAACACATGAAGAGTTATGATGCTTATAATGAAGAAACATATATTTTAGATGATGGGACATATTATTTCACTGCAGCAAAAGATGCTCATGGGGCAATTAATAATATTTTGTTAGCTAAAGATGATAGTCTTTCAAGTATTTTAGTTCCATCGCCTAGTAAAGAAGTTGCCGGTAATGAAACAATGGTATATCAATATGATGTAGAGTCGTTTGATCCAGGTATGTATGCTCATTCTATAGTTACAGAGATGCCTATTACGAACCAGTTTGATGACACCTCAATTCATTATTATGATGATAACTTTACATATTTATCTCGTTCAAACTGGGTTGATACATGGCCTGAACTATATGAAAATGGATCTTGGGAAGCATCTAGTGAGTTACTTGACGATTTAACCTTTTATCGTGGAGAAGAAGTCATCAATGATCCCAATGCAACTATGCCTCTCAATTCGACAATTAGTGAAGTCTATGGGGAATTACAACTTGCAGACTTAATTGATGCTGATTACAATGACCCCCGTTGGGAAGCCTTGATTGGACAATTAAGTTTATCAGATATGACGCGTATTGTTAGACTAGGAGGCTATGGTACTGTTAGTTCAAGTAAAATTGGCTTGCCGCCAACTGCTGCAAAAGATGGAACTGCTGGTTTCTCAGATACACTGATACCAGGTCGAAGAGGTATGGCTTATCCAACCCCACTGCAAATGGCTGCGACCTGGAATCAAGAACTACTTAATGAAATAGGAAGAATGATTGGTGAGGATAGTTTACAAATTGGAGTTACCGGCTGGTATGCACCAGGAATAAACATCCACCGTTCGCCATATAGTGGACGGAACTATGAGTACTATTCTGAAGATCCTTTCTTGTCAGGAATTATGGCAAGTCAAGTTATATCTGGCGCTAATGATAAAGGTGTGATGACATACATGAAACACTTTGCGTTGAATGATCAAGAAGTTAATCGCTTTGGTGGTGCCTACTTTGCTAATGAACAATCTATTAGAGAAATATTCTTAAAGGGATTTGAGATTGCTACTAAAGAAGGCGGTACACATGCTGTTATGGCTTCAATGAATCGTCTTGGTGCGAGATGGAGTGGGGCTCATAAGGGCTTGATGACCAATGTATTAAGAAACGAATGGGGATTTGAAGGACTTGTGATAACTGATCAAGCAAGTGTTCCAGCGATGTTGTATCAAGATATTATATCCGGATTAGATGCTGGTACTAACTTATGGTTGAATACGAACTCTACATTGTGGAAGATGTCAGACTACACTGATAATCCAACAGTCATGACAAATGTATTTAACTCAACCAAGAATATTGCTTATTCAGTTGCTCAAAGCAATGCTATGAATGGCTTATCTAGTGAATCTATAATTATCGAAATAATGCCATGGTGGCAAAAAACATTATACATACTCGATGGATTCGCTCTTATAGGAGCTTCTGTTATCATTGTTAAAACAACAATGAAACTAAAGAAACACAAACAACAAACACAATAATTTTTTTCAACCTCTTATTTATGATAATCATAGACAGAAAAGACCTTAGACGAAAAAAGTCAAAGGTCTTTTCTTATTAACTATGTATATAAAAGAGTTTTGTAAAGTGTGCAAACCGATGCAAGGATTATCAATATTATTGCTAATGCTAATGACGTATTTCACTAATCAAAGATATGATTGTATCGACGATTTGTTTAATTGTCAACTCAGTGGTATCAATCCTTTTGACATCCATCTTATCATAGTTAGCGTTGATAGCTGGTAAGTCATTTAAGATAGAAAGATCTCGATCATCTTTGATTAAACGTGAATGGTAGATAGCTTTATTTGCTGTTAGTAAAATAAAGGTATTATCCGTCTTATGAAACCATTCATTAACAAGGTTAAATAATGGTTCATGGGGAATTACCCATGTAAAGATCATATGCGATAAATTTGGGTTATCGACAAATGTTTGATAGAGATGTTTGATATTGGATTCAACCATTTGTTTATTATTGTCATCGACGATAAATGGATGAATTCGCCATAAATCATCCGCATCAATATATTGTGACGCGTTAATACGTTGATAAAGGACCTTAGCGACAGACGTTTTACCGATGCCTGGTGGCCCCATAATAATGGTTGCTTTTTTATGTGTTTTTGTCATTGTGTTCACCTATTTAACTATTTTTTGTATGTGGTTGGAACCAGAGATCTGAATACTTAACGAGTAAGAAGATAAACGTGCCAATGATAAATATCGCTGTGAATAGAAGTCCTAGGGGTTCATCTATAATGTAAAAAATACCAAGCGCAAAGTTTGCGCTCGCATGAAAGTATAGCGCTGCGGAGATCCTGTAATGTGTTTTAATATATAATAAGGTAATAATAAACGTTAAAATAACGGTGTTAATTGTATACAAGTAAAACGGAATGCCTTGTTGGGCGCTACCTTCAATAAAGAATGCCGGAATATGCCAACAAGTCCAAATGAGCCCAAGGATTATACTAGAAACAAAAGGGTTGTGTTTTATTAATAGTTCTTTTAATGCATAACCGCGCCATCCAATTTCTTCACCTAAAGGGCCTCCTAAAAAGAGAATAAATAGATAGACAATGGGGATCATGTGTGGGGTTTTAAACCATTCTAATGTATAGTCTACCTTAAATAGATAGCGCGAAATAATATAACTTAATCCAAGAATAAGTGGCATTAAACAAATCGCAAGCAATTTCCACTTAAGATCGCCTTTTAAAATAAAGGTTTCTTTAAGTATATTTAAGAACTTTCTCTCATCAAATTTAATTAAAAAGATAACGCCAATTATACTAGGCCCAAATGTTCCGATTATACCGAAGAGATTCCCAGGTATCGGACTTTGAATGATGGCTTTTGAGTCAAGTAACGATATGCCCCAAAAGAACCAAGTAAATACATACGTAAATAAGAAAAATAAAACCAATCGTTTTGTCTTTGTCATCATATCCTCCTTAATCAATTAAAACATGCCAAAATCTTTTATCCATATATATGCCGGCATCTCAGTTGGATTATGGAAACCCAATCGTTTAGCGAGTTGATGGGAAGATGCTTTAGCTTTCCACGCACTCCATGACGGGGTGAGATTATGCCTTAATAAATAATGCATTAATGTTAGACAGGACTCGTAAGCCATCTCTTGACGTCTATAAATATCATCAGTAAAGACATCTAGTTCAACATACCCATTTCCCATCAAGAACCCTTTGCAATAACTCACTGTTTTTCCATTTTTTACTACTTTTGCGATAGGAAACTTTTTGGTTGATCCGTGTTCTGTTATGTAATCCAGTATGATCTTGTGTTTAAAGTGATGTCTATTTAACAGGTGTAAAAACTGTTCTTTATTGAGTTGATATTCAATCCGTGTATCAATTACGCCATTAATCTTTTTAAATAATGATGTTAAAAATGATTGCCACTTTTTATTATCTTCAAAAAAAATAAGTTCAGAGACATTTTGCGTATGGATATATGATGATAAGTGTTGTTTAAATACAGTAGAATCTTTTGGTGGTATCCCACAAACAAAGTGAAAATCAACAGATGTAAAAAGAATCTGATACGTTTCTATATCTATAAGTTGGTGGGGATACATGTTATTTAGGTGTGATGCTATAATTGCCTTACTATGTGTATAGTCCTTAAAATGATGCATAGCTTTACCGTCCTTTAGTCATTGATAACTGACTCTATTTTATCAAAGAAGCAGCCAATCATAAAGGCTTATCTATAAAAAGGTTGGTTTATTAAAAGTCACAATCTATAAGCCTTGTTTTTACTACATTGGATAAATGATACATTAACTTGGTTTGCTAAAATGGTTGTTCTTCCCATATAAAAATACCTCTAAAATCACATCTATAAATATATACTCATAATCCGTTTGATTATTTGCTTATTTATCGTGTTTACTATAGAGGTATTATTTTACTGTTAAAAAACGACCTGTCGTTATTGTTTAGTACCTAAATATGTTGCTCTAAGCTATTCTGACTTATTTGCTTTTTCATAATACAGTTCTTTATCTTTTTTAGTGAAAAAGATATCTGTTAATAAGGAACTAATAATAAAGACAATTAACATTGTAATATTAATAATTGCAGGCAAATAATATCCAATAGCTGTAATCTGGAAGAAGATGATTGGAAGTTTTAAACTACTCCAAACCATTAAAAAGAAGATGACATTGGAATATTTAGCGCCTTTTTTAAGCATTAAATGCGCTATAGGAAACGCAACGAGGGTGGGTCCGGCGCTAAATGCTCCTAAGAAGAACGCTAAAACCATTCCTTTGGCTTTAGATTCTTCACCCATATGTTCTATAATCGTTTCTCTTGGTACCCAGACATCAAAGAGTCCAATAATAATAAAAATGGGTGGAATAATAAGTAACATTGTTGTAATTTGAAAAACCGTATTTTCTAATGCCGTGTAGGTTAGTCTGATATCAATAATACTAAGAATGATTAATAATACAATCCCTAGTGTTAAAAATTTATTTTGCTTCAATAGTTTTACCATGACTGCATCACCAAGACCACGAGTACGACGACAATCGCACCTATAAAACTAATCACATTTCTGTAAATAGCCGCTTTCTTATTAAAATACTTTGATTCCATTGCATAATAGACAATTCCTACACTCATTAACGTCACTAAAAAGCCAGCAATTTGTGGTAAGGCTGCGCCTTGCTCAATGAGTTCTGCCCCTAATGGGTAGGCTACAAAGGGACTCATAAAGGTAATACTCCCTAACGTAAGGCCAATCACGTAACCTAAGAAGCCACTTTCTTCACCAAGCACACGTGTAATAAAGACTGGTGTAATGACTGTTAGAATAATTCCAATCAATAAAAAAAGTGGTAATAAGACAGGTAAGATCTTCATAAACTTTTTATACCCTTTTTTAATAGCTAACGCTGTTTTCTGTTTATCTTTTATAAATGATATAACGAGTAAAATAATTGCTATACCATAAATAATGATCGTTTCTATGCTCATCGTATCAACTCCAAAATCTAGTATACGTAAGTTATCTTAATTAAGCAAGTAAAAAGTTTGTATAAGAAGTATTTTTATCAAAGCAGGTCACATTTGGGCTTTTCATATGTGATTTAATAGGATATACTTAGATTAATAAGAAAATAGATTAAAATATTTATTTTGCGTTATTGGATAGTATAGATTAGCATCTAATCTGCTTGCTATTATAAAGTGGAAGAGTTTTTCCTTATGTCTTTAGGAATAGGCTAGGGATCCCTTTTAATTTAAAAAAACAACCCCCAACATTCAAAAAAAATAAAGTCGACGATAGCAGGTTGTTTAAGCATATATACTTAATCACCATCATGTGTGAATCTTTCTGGGTGACTGCAGTACTATATATAAAAACGGATAAAACACAAGATGCGCATTCAAGAGATTGATCGGATTGATTTATTGTCATAAACCAAATATGGTTAAAGGACTCTATGTCACATCATAGAGTCAAAGAGACCAGCCTTAAAGCATGATTTCTCAATTTGTATCCCTAACCCAAAATGGACAACGAATGACACTTAATGAGATTTAGGCGAGATGGTCTAAATGACATGGATAGTGCTGAATCTCAAAAACCATAGAAGTTTTATAGCTTGGACATTGCTTGAGTGTTAAAGATGACGATACCTTTTAGAATATTGAAGATTATGAAAATGTTGTTTTAGATAATTTGTTAGATTATGAGTTATGAATAAATGAATGGGATGAATAGTATAATAAAACCATTTAGTGAAAAGTTTAATATGATATAATATGTGTAAGATGATAATGGAGTGATCATATGAAAGTTGCATTAGAACGATTGGAACAACATGGTATTTTTTATGTTGGCACAAAGTCACAAATTAGTTATATCCACTGTAATCCATATCTTTTAATTGAAGATGACCAAGCGGTGTTATTTGAGCCTGGTTCTGTATTGGATTTTGAGGAAGTTAAAAAGAATGTCGAACACTATATCTCTTTGGATAAGATTACGTATATTGTGATAAGTCATCCTGATCCCGACCTAGCCAGTTCATTGCCACTCTTTGAAAAAGCAGGACTACATGCCAAAGTAGTGTGTGATTGGCGAACCTACAATATACTTAAATATTATGGAATTACATCACCGATATACTCATTGCAGCAACACAACAAGCAATTACGTCTTAACACGGGTCGCGTTCTTGAATTCATTCGTGCCCCATTCACCCATTATTCTGGTAACTTTTTGACATATGATACCCAATCAAAATCACTCTTTTCTGGTGATTTATTTGGTGGTTATAGTAAGGGATGGGAACTGTTCGCAGGAGAAGATTATAACGAAGCAATGGCGACTTATCATGAGAATTATATGCCTAGTAGTGATTTTATTCGTCCGATCATGAAAAAACTACTAAAAATGGATATTTTATATATATTACCTCAACATGGGTCGATTTTACGTGATGAACAAGTACGAAAATCCATTGTATTTTTATATAAACTCAATTTTTATAACAACTCATATCAAGTAGTGAATGTTAAAAACAACCGCAGAGAATATAATTTTCATTCGTTTTTAAATCAAATGTTGTTACGACTTAATAACCTGTACTCAATCGATGAAATCTTAGAGGTGTTTGACAATACAACTATTGAGATCGATCCCGAAACGTTATCTGTTATATCACAACACGAGAACAAATATCGATTATGGAACCACTTTTTTGAACAGATTTATCTTAAAAAAGGGCATGAGTGGTTGGCAATATTGGAATCGGTTGTAAAGAAAATTGTGCGGCTATACAATGTTAAGCCCCCTAAAATTTATCAAGCACAAGCAGTAGATTCATCGATGAAATTATCACAGCTAGAAGCAGAAAAAGAAGAGATGCTTAAGAAAATTGATGCTATTTCAGAAAACAAGGGACAAGGGGATCAAGATGATTTACGTTGTCAGATTACGAATCTCCGATTAACTGATGCTTTTAAAGAACTTGTTCGCGAAGATTTACAATCCGATGAAGTGATCAATGATATCAATGGAGTCATTTACATCTCCATAGATAATATGGATGAAATCAACGCTGAACATACGATTCGGATTGGTGATGAAACGATACGAATTGCAAGTGTTAAAATTAAGGATATTACGAACACAGAAACATTGGTTTTCAAACACTTTGGTGCAGGATTTTTTATCTATTTACCAAAATCGGATATTTCCACTATTTATTCGAAAGCATTAGAACTGCGTAATGAGCTTGGTGAATCAGATTCTTTTATAGAACAAATATCAGTATCTATTAGTATCGTTCGCTTATCTGAACTTGTATCCATAGACATTGATGATCAGGTTAATGAACTGTTTACAAAGTTAGAAACCAGAATGATTGAATCACAACGATATGGTGGAGGTCATATAGTGGACCATCAAAATGAAAGTGAGCTTTTTGATGGCAAGATTCTTCTTATCGATGAGGATGATATTTATCAAAATATCTTAATGCGAGTCTTTCAATTACATAACTATGATGTGGTGATTGCTCAAGATGTTTATGAAGCGATGACCATTATTGAGAAACAACGTATTGATGTGATAATTTCAGAAATTAACCTGTCCAAATTAGATGGGTTTGCTTTAAAAAAACAATTGAATGAAACGACAAAGTATGCAAATATTCCATTTATTTTAGTATCCCACAATAAAAATCATAACTCGATCATTAAAGCCAATCATTTAGATATTGATTTTATTGTACAAAAACCATTTTATCACGAAGAAATCGTTGGTCTAGTTCAACGTTTACAACGAAGGGAGATTAAAAATGGATGACCTTGTATATTTAATTATTGGTTCAATTTTAGGATTCTTTTCTGTTGCTATCATCTTTCTTGTGATCCTCATCTTACTGCAGCGACGACGAACTGAATTACATAATAAACTGATATATCGTACTCGAGATTATATCAATAATCGATACTTTAAGGGTGATACTACAGTTGAACCCCCTACCAATAAACGTTTTATGTTACAAGAGTTTTATCGTATGGAAGATCAAATTCATTTCCCACCACGCTTACGCAAACATATTTTAAACGACCTAAAAGACACTAAACTATATGCATACTATCGGAAAAATCTTAATTCATATTCGCGCACAAAGCGTATATTATCTGCTTATTATTTGGGTCTTTTTCGTTATAATGATGTCTACGATATACTCGTCCAACGATTGCAAAAAGAAAAAGATGAATCAGTACAATTTTATATTGTGTATTCACTCATAAAATACACACATAAAGATGCTTTTTTACATGTCGTAGAGAGCTTAGTGGGTAGTTCTATGGACTATCAGAAAAAAATTACAGCATTAATCATCAATCGGTTCAACTTAAACAATACGTATCTATTCAACCTAGAACATCGAGAAGAGAATGAAATTATTCTATTGCTATTATCAATTGCGGAGCATCACAATAACGCGTTTTTACAACAATATGTGCAAACATATTTTGAAACACATCGTGATCGTATCATGGGTGATTGGGCAAAAGATGATATCGAAACGTTATTGAATAAAGCCAGTATGAAAGCTATTTTTAATATTGACCGATCATATTTGAATTTATCCGAATTAGCACTTTGTAAAAAAGAATGGGTCCGTTTATATGCTTTAAAGTTATACCGTGATGAACACTCGTTTGATGCCATTTTAGAGTTATTAAGCTTGGCTGATTCGGCTATTGGTAAAGAGCAAATTGCAGATACTATTTTAGTTATTATTAAACGCGATAAATCTTATATAAATAAGTTGCTAAATGAATTTGAAAAACAAATCTCTGATAATCAAAAAGATATCATTGTATTAGCTTTATCAAGTGTCACGGACTATATCCTTTACAAGATTCACGATGAGGAAAAAATCATTCGTAAGATAACAAGTAGAATGATCCGTCTTCAAAAGTCAGCAGCTATCATTGATTTTTTAAATGAGAATAAGGATGACTCCATTAGACAAAAACTGTTACCGGTACTTAAATCTGAAATGGATAGAGATTCTGAATTTGAACATGAAGTGAGAATGTATTTAGATAAATCTTTGTTAGAACAACTTGGCACCTCTCGTGCAGAACCAATCCAAAATGAACGACAAGTTAATCCGATTGATATTAACAAAATAGTTTGGATGCTTGTAATTCTTGTTATTACATTACTGATTTATCCTATATTTTATCTTATTAATTCATATGATATAATTCTAACCTTAAAGGGAATGTCTTTGATTTATGATTTAATCATTAACATTAATTACAACTTAGCAATATATTTTATAATTCTTAACACTATTTATATCACATTTGTCATTGTGTCATTTTTCTCCACAAAAAAACAAATTGCACTGTGGAATATTAAATCTAACACGATGTTATTTGAGAATCGCTTGTTACCAGGAATCTCAGTGATTGCCCCCGCATACAATGAAGAAATATCTATTATTGAAAGTGTTAAATCATTGTTGAATTTAAAATATCCAGATTATGAGGTAATTGTGGTAAATGATGGTTCAAGTGACAAGACACTACAAACACTCATTGAGTATTTTGAGTTAGAGCGAAAAAACCCTGTTAATATACAAAAATTACAAACAAAATTTGTTCGTGGTATTTACACTAACACGTTTATTCCGAAACTTAAGGTAATCGACAAGATCAATGGGGGAAAAGCGGATGCATTAAATGTAGGAATTAACTATAGCTCTAAACAATATATTTGTGGGATTGATGCGGACAGTTTACTTGAAAGTGACTCACTGCTTAGAGCGATATCGATCACCTTAGATTATCCAAAACCCCATATTGCTATAGGTGGTCAAATTGCACCAGTAAATGGGTGTACGATTGATCATGGGAAAGTTGAAACTTTCAACCTTGGGAAGAATCCCATTGTCAAGATGCAAACACTCGAATACATGCGTGCGTTTAATAGTGGTCGTTTAGGGTGGTCGGAAATTAATAGCCTATTGCTTATATCGGGAGCATTTGGTATTTTTGACAAGATCAAAATCATTGAAGTCGGTGGGTATCTCTCAAGCAGTGGTGTTTACAAAAAGGATTCTGTAGGAGAAGACATGGAACTAGTTGTACGCTTGACAAACAATGCGCTACAGAACAAAGAACAGTATCGTGTTTCTTATGTATATCATGCGATGTGTTTTACTGAATTACCAAGTTCTTTTAAAATCCTTTTCCGTCAACGAAATCGATGGCATCGCGGGCTTATTGATATTTTACACTTTCATCGTAAAATGATCTTTGATTACAAATATAAAATCCCTGGGATGGTCGGGATGCCATACTTTTTCTTCTTTGAGATGGTTGGTCCTTTCTTAGAAACAATTGGATATGCCATGCTTTTAACTGGGCTTGCACTTGGTGTATTATCACCATATATTGTACTGGGAATTTTCCTGATCACAATCTTTTATGGCATTGTGTTATCTTTATCAGCTCTTTATGTGAATGAATCTAAAAACCGATATACCAATCGAAAAGTAACCTTATGGTTAATTGCATACGCTTTTTTGGAAAACTTAGGATACCGTCAAATGGTTAGTATTCATCGTGTCAAAAGTTTTTTCTCTGCTTTAAAAAATAGTGGCAAGTGGGGCGCTATGAAACGTACAGGATTTAAAAAATAGATACATTTGAGCGTCGTATCTAAAAAATAATCACAACTAATGATTTTTAGATTTAACAAAGTTACTTTAATCATGTTGATGTGTGAGACGTTATCCACAATTTCATCGGGGTCGTACTAGTGTTAAATAATAGTAGAAAATAAAGGATACATTAATAGTCTTTAGAAAAGTGGTGGAACCTCTATGGTGGTTTTGCCATTTTTTAAGTGAAAGTGTATTTTGTGTGATTCTTTTGCATCACGTGTATTTTTTGAGTCATTTTCATCCAATAAAATCTTAAATGATTTTGAGATGACCACCGGAATGGCTACTTTTTTGTATATGTAGTTAAGTTTCAAATTTATTAAAGTATGTTATAATAATTAAGAGGAGTGATACGATGGATAATTTTAAGTTTTATAGTCCAACAGAATTTATTTTTGGACAAGATGTAGAAAAAGATATTGGCAAACGGTTAAAAAAAGAAGGGGTAAACAAAGTATTCTTTCATTATGGTGGGGGAAGTATTAAGAAAACGGGATTATATGATACTGTCGTTAATGCGTTGAATGAAGAAAAGATTGAGTTTGTTGAATTAGGTGGGGTAAAACCGAATCCTGTTGATTCTTTAGTGTATGAAGGCATCGAGTTATGTCAAAAAGAGAACGTTGATTTTGTCTTAGCTGTTGGTGGCGGGAGTGTAATTGATTCTGCGAAAGCGATTGCCGCAGGCGTAAAATATGATGGCGACTTCTGGGACTTTTATGATAGAAAGGCGGTTGTAGAAGAAGCATTACCTGTAGGGGTTATTCTTACTATTCCGGCTGCTGGATCTGAAGGATCAAGCGCAACCGTTATTACCAAAGAAAGTGAAGGATTAAAACGGGGTATGGGATCTGACTTGTTACGTCCTGTCTTTAGTTTTATTAATCCAGAATTAACCTACACATTACCGATGTGGCATACAGCCGCAGGGATTTCAGATATGATGGCCCATATCTTTGAACGCTATATTTCAAACTCTAAAGATGTTGTCTTAACCGATCGTTTAATGGAGAGTACATTAATCTCAATTATGGAAGCCGCTCGTGTGATTGTCACAGATCCAAATAATTATGAAGCCCGCGCAACGATTTGTTGGGCAGGGACAATTGCGCATAATGGTATACTTGGTGTTGGTCGTGAAGAAGAGTGGACAACCCATGGTCTTGAACATGAATTAAGTGCCTTATATGATATGACGCACGGGGCAGGTCTTGCGGTAATATTCCCAGCATATATGCGGTATACACTAAATCAAGATGTCGATCGGTATTACCGTTTAGCCACTGAAGTGTTTGGCGTACCGCATAATTACGATCATAAAAAAGACGTTGCTGAAGAAGGGATTTTAAGATTGGTTGGGTTCTTCAAAGAAATTGGTATGCCAACGACCTTAGAAGAAGCCGATGCAAAAAAAGAAGATATCCCTAAACTGATTGAAAAACTCAAAATTAATCGTGGGGAATCATTTGGTAATTTTATGACACTAACCTTGGATGACGCCAGAAAAATTTATGAACTAGCTAGTGAAAAACAAGTATATACAACAAGATAGTTAGATATTAATGATTTAAGAAAACACAAATAAAAGCAATATTGTATTATGACAAAAAGCATGATTCAAGTTGATAGGCTTGAAATAGCGTTTTATATAATTAATAAAAAATTGACCATAATAATTATAAGTATATTATTTATCTCGATATAAATAAAAAAATACTGACTTATAATATTAAAAACTCAGAAAGTCTATCAAAAAGACCAAATATTATTAGAATAGAATTACAAATAATTTCTTAATTAAAACAATTTATAAACAATTCGAAAATCACAAGAAATATCGGTAAAACTTGCCAATAAACCCTATATAATATGTTTGAAAGTAACTAACCACGTTTACATATAAGCCTTAGTTAAAACAAAATATCGTTGACCATCAAAAAAGAGTGCTTTTGAAGCACTCTTTTTTAATTAAATGGCACCTGTTAGTACAACGCTGATTATAAGCGAAAGGATATTTGCGAGTAAAACATAGATGATTGACAGCCATTTTGGTTTCTCTTTAAATGTCATAAGATAAATAATTGCTTCGGCAGAAATTACAATAAATTCTCCGAAGAGAAGTGCAAACAAGAACACAAGACTACCACCATAAATGTATGCATTCACCGTGAATATGGATAGTACCAACTGAGTAATGATATTTGTGATTGTGACAATTTTAAAGGTGTGCTTTTTACGATACATAAATAAGAATAAAAGCCCTAACTCAACAATAAGTGTACCAATAATACGATAGATAACTTGTGTGGTCAATGTCCAAAATTGATTGTCTTGATCATCAATATTCCCCGATAATATTCCCACATCATTTTGGGATGTGGTTAAATCAACCCCACTAAGATCCCAGGTAATATCTGAGTCAAAAGTTGATTTTGTGATAAATTCAGAAGTAATGATATTTCCAGTCTCTGTGACAATGACAATTTTAAAACTAGATGGGGCTATATAACTCATATTAAAGGTGTGCTCATCAACTTGATCAATATTACTCGGAATCCCATAATACAAGAAATAAGAAGCAAATCCATCTTCATGATAGGTGATTAGTTCTTCAGGAAAGGTTTCTTTATAATATCGATCAAATTGATAATCATCGACTTCAAATAAATCATCGTTCCCATATTCTATTAATAAATCAAATGAATAAGCAACATCAACACCAACAATAGTTACTGTAACGCTAGTTTTAGGTCCGAAATCAGCTTGCGTAGTCTCTGTAGATATTGAAAATATACTAAACAAAAGAATTGATAACGCAATTATCTTCTTCATTTTTCCTCCTTTTATTGCCCTTTATTACTTATATTTTACTAGAACCGTTGATTGAAAACAACTACAAATAAGCATTATAACAGTCACAGCAAAATATCAAAATTACAAACTTCAATATTGACAACAGTAAAACTACTTGATAATATATTAATATGGAAAGGTTTTCACTAAATTAATGAAAAGAGGATAACTATGACAGAAATAGGTAAGCATTTATATACATCCAATCAGTGGCAAATCATCAAAAAAGAATTTATTAAAAGAGAAGCGATCACGGATGGTAGTAATTTTATGATTGGAAATGGTTATCTTGGATATAGAGGAACGTTTTCCGAAGATACCAAAGATAATTTTGTTGGCTGTATTCTAAGTGATACTTGGGATAATGCAGATGGAAAATGGGAAGAACTATGTACTGTTCCTAATGCCTTATATACCGCAGTTTATCATAATGATTCTCCTATCACAGTTGACACAAACTTAATTGATTTTAACCGAGAGCTTGATATCAAACACGGAATTACTAAACGCGAAACCCAGCATATGATTGAAAAAGCGGTACTCTCTATTAAAGAAGAGAAGTTTGCCAGTATGATTCATAAATCTGCTATATATATGAAGTATACATTGAAATCAGATACTGATCTCAAAGTAACAATTAAAACAGGATTGGATACCAATATTTGGAGTATTAATGGACATCACTTTAAACATGAAAAACTAAAATCACTGGATAATGCGTTATTTATTGGGACAACGAATACATATGAAGATGAGGTATATGTCTATGAAAAACTTATCTCCAGTATTGATTTTAAACCCGATACAAAAACAGTCAAAAAGGCAACAATTCACTTAAAAGAAAATACCCCTGTTACTTTGTATAAAATAATGATGACCTTATCATCAAATGACTATGAGCAACCGCTAAAAGAAATAAAAGACCTCTACCAGTCTCTCCCATCTTACCAAGAAGAATTAACCCAACACAAATTACAATGGGAAGCGTTATGGGAACACTATGACATCCAAATATCTGGTGATATCTTTACACAAGTCGCCTATCGTTTTAATACGTACCATGCGATTATTGCTACACCAACGCACAAATCACTGCCCATTGGCGCAAGAGGGCTTTCTTGTCAAGCGTATCAAGGCGCAGCTTTTTGGGATCAAGAAATCTATAATTTACCGATGTATCTGCACACAAATCCAGATATCGCAAAACAAATATTAATCTATCGCCACAACACATTAAGTGGGGCAAAAAACAAAGCACAAAAACATGGATATGAAGGTGCTTTTTACGCATGGATAAGTGGCAAAACTGGTAAAGAACTTTGCCCAGATTTCTTTTTTAAAGATGTTATCACTGGGCGTAAAATCCGTAACCATTTTAATTTGTGGCAAATACACATATCCCCAGATATTGCTTATACAGTGAATAAATACTATACTGTCACGCATGATGATGAGTTTATGAACAACTATGGTATTGAACTTGTATTTGAAATTGCACGATTTATTGCTTCACGTGTGGTCTTTATGCCAAGACGCAATCGTTATGAAATTCACCAGGTTCAAGGCCCAGATGAATACCACGAGAATATTGATAATAATGCCTTCACAAACTACCAGGCATTATTCACCTTAAAAACTGCCTTAACATATCTTAATGACTTTAATCAAAACACCATTGATGCCATAAAAGAATCAATATCCCTAACACAAAAGGAAATAGCGTTATGGGAGGACATTCACGATAAACTTTATATCCCAAAACCTAATCATCATCACGTTATTGAACAGTTTGATGGGTACTTTGATTTAGAGACAATCATTCCCGCAACAGACGTCAAACAGCGTCTAATAAATGATGAAGAATATTATGGATGGCCAAATGGCATTACCGTATTTACACAATGTATTAAACAGCCCGATGTCTTACAACTATTCCATTTATATCCTAACCTTTTTGATACGAAAACCCTGAAAGCAAACTATGAGTTCTATGAACCTAGAACACTCCATTTTTCTTCATTAAGTCCTTCAATACACGCAATATTAGCAGCCAGACTAAATAAAACAAACGACTTAAAAAAATACATGAAAAAGTCCTTATCAATTGACATAATGAACACCAATGAAGCCGTTAGTGGTGGGACATTTATCGGTGGTATGCACACCGCAGCCAACGCAGCCGCTTGGCAAATCTTTGTCTATGGTATTGCTGGATTCAGTCAAAATGAAGATACTATTATATTTAATCCACATCTTCCATCAAACGTTACAGAATTATCATTTAAACTGGTCGTATTTAATCATCCTGCAACCATAAAAATAACACAAGCAACACTTACCATTGAATTTGATCATACACTACCAGATGATATCCATTTAACCGTAAACAATCAAACTGTAAAACTAACCACGAACCTAACACTAAATTTATAGGAGTGATACAATGATTAAAGGCGTAATTTTTGATTTAGATGGCGTAATCGTCTCAACAGATGATTTACATTACAAAGCATGGAAGAAAATGGCAGACAAAGAAAATATTCCCTTTGACAAGACAATCAATAACCGACTCAGAGGGATTTCCCGTATGGCCTCACTGAATATCATCCTCGAAAAATCAGAAAAAACTTACTCAGAAGAAGAAAAAAAAGACCTAACAGACTTTAAAAATACCTACTATCGTGAGTTACTTGAAACCTTATCAAAAGAGGATATATTACCAGGTATTATGGACATATTGACCGCGTTAAAAGAAGCGGGCATTAAACTTGCCATCGGTTCATCGAGTAAAAATGCAAAGAAAATTTTAAAGAAAATAGAACTGTTAGAAATCTTCGATGCCATCAGTGATGGTACGGATATTACACACTCAAAACCACATCCGGAAGTATTTTTAGTTGCCGCGAACAAACTTGAACTTCTTCCCATAAATCTAGCGGTTGTAGAGGATGCGAAAAGTGGTATACAAGCGGCTAAAAAAGCAAGAATGCTTGCGTTTGCTACTGGCGATGCGAAAGATTCAGAAGAAAAAGATCATGATTTTGAGGCATTATTAGATGTTGTCTTAAAGGACCACAAATGATTAAAGATGTCACCAAGCCAAATGACATCTTACTTGTTGGGGAAATTTTAATTGATATTATCACCACAAAAAACGAAAAAAAACACATGTTTGGCGGAAGCCCTGCAAACATTACAATCAATCTTAAAAAACTCGGGTTTACCCCCTATCTTTGCGCTACAATAGGCAACGATGATTATGGTAAGTTTCTAAATAACGTCCTCCAAGCAGAAAACCTGTCATTAAAATTTATTAGGCGTTCAAATAAACCAACATCCATTGTAGAACTTAACCAAACAAAAGACACACCAACCCCAACATTTAAACGTCAAGCAGACAAAGATATCATTCTTTCTGAAAAACTTAGAAATCACTTAAAAAACAGTAAAATACTTCATTTTACCTACTGGCCATTAAATGATAAACCAGCCAGAGACACCATAAACACTTTAATCCAAATCGCTCAAGATGAAAATGTATTAATCGGTTTTGATCCTAACTTTCATAGTGCATTAACAACCGATAAAGAAAATGCCATAAACACCATTAAAGACACCTTTAAAAAGGTCGATATCATCAAACCAAGTTTAGACGATTCAAAGCGCATCTTTGGACCTGACTTAACACCAGAAGCATACATGGAACACTACGAATCTTACAATATCGATCTCATCATTCTTACCCTTGGTAAAGATGGCATATTGGTTTCTTATCGAAAACAACGTTTCAGCTTTCACTCAATGGCTGATGAAGTAGTAGATGCCACAGGTGCAGGAGATGCATTTTGGAGTGGCTTATATGGTGGACTTCTAACTAACCATGATATTAAAGAGGCCTGTATTATAGGCTCTATATGTAGCGCATACAACTTAAAACAAGTAGGCGCATTGACAAACTTGCCGACCATAAACACACTTATGAACCGGCTAAAGGAGGAACAATGAGACTATTATTCTTAAACCCACAAGGGAACTTTGATCGTAATGATTCATATTGGACAGAACACCCTGATTTTGGCGGACAGTTGGTTTATGTAAAAGAAATCGCCACAGAACTTGCGAAATTAGGACATCAAGTTGACATTGTCACACGCTATATTGATGACCCCGATTTTCCTGAATTTAATGGTGAAATTGATCAATACCCCGGTATTGACAATCTACGTATCATTAGACTAAAGTGCGGTCCTACAAACACCTTTTTAAATAAAGAAAAGTTATGGCCATACCTTGAAGAATGGGTAGACCATATCATCGCGTTTTACAAAGAACGCAATCAAACCATCGATTTTGCGACAGGCCATTATGGCGATGGGGGTCTAGCTTGTGCAATGTTGAAAGACAAAGAAGGCATTCCTTATTCATTTACTGGCCATTCACTCGGCGCACAAAAATTTGATAAATTAAATGGCAATCTAACAAACTATAAACAATTAGATGCCAAATACAACTTTACAAAACGCATATTAGCTGAACGTACAGCTATGACATATAGTGATGTTATTTTTGTTTCAACAAACCAGGAAAAAAACGAACAATACACACACCCCTTATATAACCACTATTCAAGTGGCAAAACCTTTAAAGTCGTGCCACCTGGCGCAAATACAACCGTATTTGCACCAATTGAAGAATCAGATATCGCCAAAGAAACTACAGAAAAAATAGATGAGGTGTTAGCACGAGATATTAACTCAGATCGTCTTGATTTACCAATAATCATCGCAGCAAGTCGTTTAGATTCTAAAAAGAATCATGTTGGCTTACTCGAAGCCTACGCGCATGATAAATCTTTACAAGAAAAAGCGAATATACTCATATCTTTACGTGGAATTGAAAACGCATTTGAAGGCTACGAACAGGCATCCGAAGATGAAAAAGCCATTTTAAATCAGCTGATGACAATAATTAAAACTCATGGGTTAACTGGTAAAGTATCATTTTTAAACATCACCTCACAATATGAACTCGCAGATACCTACCGTTATCTCACAACAAAACAGGGGATATTCACTCTAACAGCTTTATATGAGCCATTTGGTTTGGCACCTATAGAAGCCATGAGCACTGGCTTGCCTGTCGTGGTAACCAAATACGGTGGTCCAAGCAATGTCTTAGAAAAACAAGGTGAAACATTTGGCGTACTTGTTGATGTCAAAGACCCAGAAGATGTCGCAGCTGGGTTTCATAAACTATTAGCCAATTACCATTACTATAAAACCCAAGGTAGAAAACGCGTACTGACAAACTACACTTGGAAAATCGCAGCGAAAAAGTATGAAGAAGCCATCAAGACATTTCGTATGCCATATGATAAAATAGAAATACCCAAGTATTTCTATTCCCAAAACGAAAGAGATATCGATAGCACTTTACTTAACACACAATACTTAGACACATAGGAGATGATCATATGTCAACAATAAAAGATGTCGCAAAAAAAGCTGGCGTTGGAATTGCTACTGTATCCCGAGTCATTAATGATTCTGGTTATGTAGGCGCTAAAACAAAGGAGAAAGTACTTAAAGTGATTGAAGACATTGGGTATCATCCCAATGAAATTGCACGTTCTATGACCCGTCAAAAGAACCATATCGTTGCGTTTGTATTGCCAAACAACAAACATGTGTTCTTTAGTGAATTACTCTATGAGTTAGAACAAATTCTTTTTGATGATGACTATAAGTTAATGCTCTGTAATTCAAGTGAAGAAACTTATAAAGAAATAGAGTTTCTAAACATGCTTAAAAATAACCGTGTTGATGCCGTTATCCTATTAACTAATAACGATATTGAAGATGAAATTGACACCGATTTACCTATTATCTCATTTGATCGAGTGATTGAAGGTATCCCCCTTGTCGCATCTGATAACTATACAGGAGGACAACTTGCCGCAGACGTGTTAATGGAAAAAGGGTGTAAAGAGTTTTTATTTATTGGGGATGATGCCCAAGGTATAAACACGACTATCCAAACAGAAGTATCGAAACGTCGTATTGGATTTAATGAACGTTTAAAAGAATGTGGCAAAACAAAGATATACAATTTTGAGTATCCTCTTGGTAACTACCTTATTAAGAGAGAAAAGGCCTTAGAAGTACTGGATAAATACCCCAATGTAGATGGTATTTTTGCGATTAGTGATGCAGTAGCCTTTACGTTGATAAGAGAATTAGAAAACATGGGGAAACGCGTACCTGAAGATGTTAAAGTGATTGGATTTGATGGCGGTAGAAAGTTCTTTGACTATGGTAAAAAACTTAGTTCAATCGCTCAATCACCAGAAAAAATTGCCCAAGCACTGCGTGATATGATCATTAAATTTTACAATAATGAGCCCGTTAAAAATGTGATTCTTCCAGTGGAGTTTATAGAGGGAGATACAACCTAAGGATAAATTCACACAAAAGATATTGACAACGCTTACAACTTTTGATAAAATAAAAGTGTGGAAAGGTTTTCACAAAACAAGGAAAGTGGTGGATTATGAAAGAAAAACGACAAAATATTGGTCAAAAGATTCTCGAAAAAGGATTAATACCAATATTTAGAATCATTGTTTTAATTTTGGTTGTAATTGTATACACAATTGTCCAATCTATTCATTATATTGCTAAGTTTATTATGTATGTTATAGGCTGGATTGGGGCTAAAATTAAAGGAAAAGATTATGTTGGCGGTGCCGATGAAATAGCATTAAGAAATGAAATTGTAAAAGAAGATGTTACCCACGGAAAAGTATATAAATTTTTTGAAAATATTTTTCCAGATACAACAACGTGGGTAAATACGGTTTTTACTGGACGCGGAGATCGTGCACAAAATAACCGTGTGTTCACATTTTTCTTAGCACCTGCACTTGGAAGTTTTATTTTGATGGTCATCGTACCATTCTTTTGGGGAATTTATTTCTCATTAACAGATTTTGGAGGAATTGGATCGGCAGATTATGTGGGATTAAAAAATTATCAAGGTATCTTAAGTGAGCCGCGTTTCTATTATTCCTTTTACAGAACAGTGCTTTACGCATTCCTAAATATTATATTGATTAACTTAGTTGCCTTTGGTCTCGCATTACTTGTGACACAAAAGGTCAAAATTAAAAATTTTGCACGTGCTGGATTTTTCCTTCCCAACTTAATTGGTGGACTCGTCCTTGGTTTCATCTTCCAATTTATATTTGCACAAGTGTTCGTCGCACTTGGCCCATACATCCCTTACTTTGAAAAAAGTTTTATATCTGATGGTGCAACCAAGTCAATGATTGCGATTTTAATCGTAGTTACCTGGCAATATTCAGGATACATTATGATGATTTATGTCGCAGCACTTCAAAATGTTCCGAAACAGCTCATAGAAGCTTCGGAAATTGATGGTGCTAGTCCAATTCAACGCTTAAGACATATTACCTTACCACTCGTTGCACAAGCATTTACTGTCGCAATGTTTTTAACCCTTGTGACAAGTTTTAAACAATTTGATACCATATTCTCAATGACAGGTGGTGGACCAACTGGAAAGTTGCCAGAGTTCTTACAAAATATATTTAATGTTAGTCCTATTAGTGTCCGTTCACTTAACTTACTGGCTGTTAATATTTATAACGAAGCGTTTGCCTTCAAAAATTTTGGTTTAGGACAAGCAAAAGCCATTCTATTCTTTGTTATATTGCTTGTAATATCACTACTCCAAGTTTACTACAATAAGAAACGCGAGGTGGAATTATAATGAAACGACGTAAAAGTACTAAAATACTTGTTTTAGAAATTTTAACTTTTATCTTATTAATTATATTCTTCCTACCCTTTATTCTTGTGATATTAAATGCTGCAAAATCGTATGTTAGTCCAAACGCAGTATTAATATTACCTGAAACATGGGGTCAAATATTCTTGAATATTGAAGAAATCTTAAATGATGACTCTGTTAGATATGTAGAATCATTCTTTAACTCATTACTTATCACATCGACTTCATTAATGGCAATTGGTGTGCTAAGCGGTATGGCTGCTTGGGTCTTAGTAAGACGAAAAACTAAATATTCATTCTTCATTTTTATGTTTTTCCTTTCAGGGCTCGTTATTCCATTCCAAGTTGTTATGATCCCACTTGTACAACAATTAACCAAACTAAGAGCCCTCACTGGTATTCCATTTAAAGATACCTTATGGGGTGTTGTTCTAGCATATATTGGATTTGGAGCACCACTTAGTGTGTTCTTATTCCATGGATTTATAAAATCAGTGCCCATCGATATTGAAGAAGCAGCCATCATTGATGGATGTTCTAAGCCACAAGTGTTTTTCAAAGTTGTGCTACCAATTTTAAAGCCAATATTTGTCACACTACTTGTCCTCAATGGTATGTGGATTTGGAACGACTTCCTACTCCCATCGTTAGTTATTGGGACAGGTGGTAACTTACAAACCATCCCAATGGGCATTATGTCACTCGCAGGTAGTTATGTTGTCCCATGGCACTTATTACTAACTGCGGTACTCTTAGCTGCATTGCCAGCTGTTGTGCTATTTATCTTTGCACAAAAGTATATTATTCAAGGTATGACATCAGGGGCGATCAAATAACCCTTCTTATTTATATAATTAGCAGTAATAATTTTTTCATGTGTCCAAGAAGCGCGTAACTGCGCTTCTTGATACGACACAAACGAGGTGAAATCAATGATTAAAACTTACAAGGACATAACAGAACAAAATCTACTCATTGATGAAAGTTTGTTTAGTACTGCTAATAGGCGATTTGGCGTTCGAGGCGCACTTGCTGAAGGTGTGAAGTCACACTTCAATACTTACAGAGATTGTCTCATCAACGGGGTCTATGAAACCTATCCATACACCTATGGTGAAAAAGGCAAAGGATATCCCGATAATGGACAATTTATCATTGCCCTACCAGACATTCAAACGATTTATATTAAAGTAGCAGGCGACATTCTAAATCTAGATCATGCCAATATTACATCTATGACGCGAGTATTTGATACTACAACAGGAAAGGTTTCTCGACAAACAACGTATCAAAAAGATACCTTTATTTTCCATGTTAAAGAGACTCGCATCACTCCATTTGACCATCCGAACTTATACATTGCAAAATACACAGTTGAAACCGAAAACTATGATGGGCAAATAGAACTTGTATCAACCATCAATAATA
This sequence comes from Candidatus Izemoplasma sp., assembly GCA_036172455.1. Lineage (NCBI taxonomy): Bacteria > Bacillati > Mycoplasmatota > Mollicutes > Candidatus Izemoplasmatales > Candidatus Izemoplasmataceae > Candidatus Izemoplasma > Candidatus Izemoplasma sp. The sequence continues at coordinate 86,789 of JAXKVY010000002.1, read as the reverse complement.
AACGCAGGAAAAATGAACATGTTCACGATCCAAGATTTCATGAATCCAACCAACTCACACATACCTTTGAACTCATAGATGATAACACCGTAAAAACCTCAACAATACATACCAATTTTCATATTTATTTCGGGATGTATCATTCTTGTGAGATGACGTATGAACAATCCCAAGAAGGAGAGTTGTTAACCGCTAAAAAATACCATCATCTAACAAAAGACTCACCGGTATCAGTGACTAAATATGTCGTGATAACAAGTTCAATCTATGAAACAAATCCATATTCAGAAAATAAAAAAATGCTTAACATATTACCTAATAAATCAATTGATGATTATAGTAACACTGTTACCCAATCTATTTTCATCAAAGACAATACAGTAATCACAGAAGCACTCAATTATAATTTGTATCAACTTTATGCGAGTGGACCCAGTGATAATTACCACAGTATACCCGCTAAAGGACTTAGTGGAAAAGGCTATGAGGGCCATTACTTTTGGGACAGTGAAATGTATATGTTTCCCTACTTTTTACTTACCGCTCCCAAAGAAGCCAAGGCATTATTATTGTTTCGTTATAACACCTTAGATAAAGCGAGGCAAGAAGCTAAAAAATTGAATCACAGTATAGGCGTTAAATTCCCCTGGCGAACCATCAATGGAGATGAAGTATCTCCGTATTTCCCAGCAGGGACTGCGCAATACCATATTAATGCGATTATCGCCATTCAGTTTTTAAATTATTATTTTGTGACTGACGATGAGGAATTTCTCTTAAAGAAGGGGTTTGAAGTCATTTACAAAACAGCGTTAGTGTATCTAGAAATCGGACATTTTCATGATGGCAAGTTTCATATCAACAATGTGACAGGACCCGATGAATACACTGCAATAGTTAACAATAACTATTACACAAACAGTTTAGCAAAATATCACATTGAAGCCCTCATTAAAGTTTATAATACCCACAAAGATAAGATTGACATACAAGTTAATAAAAATCACCTAAAACGTTTAAAAGAAGCAGCAGAGAAAATGGTTATACCCTACAATGCAACAGTTGATATTAACCCACAAGATGAAGCGTTCATGCAGAAAAAGAAACTGAACTTAGAAACGGCCAAACGACCATTATTATTACATATGCATCCATTAACCATTTACAGACATCAAGTCTGTAAACAAGCCGATACTATTTTGTCGCATATGTTACTCAATAATGAAAAGCGTTCCACAATGTATAACTCGCTAAAATATTATCAAGATATTACCATCCATGACTCAAGTTTATCAAAGTGTATCTTCAGTGTGATGAACAGTCGTATTGGGGATCTTGATACAGGGTATGCGTATTTCAAACAGCAACTTATGACAGATTTAAATAATGCTCATAAAAACACACAACATGGGTTACATATAGCTAATATGGGTGGTACTTACTTAACTGTTGTTTACGGATTTTTAGGGCTTCATATTAGTGAAGGCGGAATTTCATTAGCGCCTAAACTACCTGGAGATATCAAAGAATATGACGTGTCGCTCATTTATAAAGGCGCACACATTACCATTTCTGTTAAAGAGAATATTTCAATCAAAACAGATAAAGAAATATCTCTTGACATATATGGACAAAAATATGTTATTTCCAATGAAACACGATTAAAATTATCTTCAAACGCATAATATGCGAAAAAATAAAAAATAAAAAAAATAGGAGGAGAAAAATTTGAAGAAATTATTATTAGTTTTAGCAACAGCCATTTTGGTTGTCACTTTAACAGCTTGTGGTGGATCAGATGACACTACATTACGTATTTTCCAAAACAAAGTAGAAATTGATGGACCAATGAAAGCATATGCTGCTGATTGGTCACAACGTACTGGTACTGCCACAGAAATTGTATCTTGTGGTGGTAGTACTTGTGGTTACCAAACACAATTACTCGCTGAATTACAATCAGCGGATCAACCAGACATCTTCGTTATTGAAGGTATGAGTGGATATAACGAATATGAAGAAATCATTTATGAGTTCACTGATGATGCATGGATCGATGACACAGGTTTAGAATTTACAGTTGATGGATCTGTTTACGGATTCCCAGTATCAGTAGAAGCATGGGGTATGGCATACAATGCAGATATCTTAGATGCAGCGGGTATTAATCCTGCCGATTTAACCACATTAGAAGCTTATGAAACTGCGTTCCAAACCTTAGAATCACAAAAAGCTGAGTTAGGTATCGAAGCACCAGTTTCAATGGGTGCTGGAACAGGACTTGCTTGGGTTACTGGACTTCATAACTTCAATGGATACTTAAGTGCTGGATTAGAATACGATGACTCATCTGTTATAGATGACTTAAACAACGGTATTGCACATCGTGATCGTTTAGAAGATCTAGCTAATTGGGTAGAATTACTATTCATGTATTCAACTGACTCATTACTTGCAGGAGATTACACTACTCAAGTTGCTGACTTTGCAGAAGGTAACACAGCATTCATCCATCAAGGTAACTGGATTGATCCAAACTTACTAGATGCAGGCATTGAATTTGAAGTTGGTGTAGCACCACACGCTGCATCTGATGGAGAAAATGACTCTATCTTTATTGGTGCACCTTCATTCTATGTAATTAACAAAAATTCAGATAACATAGAAGAAGCACGCCAATACTTAGAAGACTTAGCTGCAACTGAAGAAGGACACCAATACATGGTTGAAGAAGCAAACATGGTACCAGCATTCAATAGCGTTGAGTTAGTGCCAAGTTCACCTTACAGTGCTGCTGTAGTTGAATGGGTTCAAGCAAACAAAAAATATGCTTGGTGGCAAAATGATATGCCTTCAAACTTCGGTATGGGACAAATTGCTCCTATCTACGACTTGTTCGCACAATATGTAACATCAGATGGTGATCAAGGAATTAACAAAACTGAATTTGTAGATCAACTTGAAGCAGAAATTGAAAGTATCGAATAATTCGTATTAACAAAAAAAGCTTAGTGAGATGAACTGCACCCTGTCAAGTAGACACTGTAAATAAATAAAATTATTATTGTATTAGAGCAAAGGCTTGATTCCTAAGTTCCATTGGAGTTAAGCCTTTTAATACTGGTTGATAACGTTGGTTATTGTAGAATGTAATATATTCTTCAATAGCCATTTTTAATTGGTCTATGGCGTAAAACTTATTTAGCTTATACATCTCAACTTCCATTACTCCGAAGAATGCTTCCATTGGTCCGTTGTCAATACAGCGGCCAACTCTAGACATACTCTGTCTAAACTTAACGTTATCGAGTTTTTTCTTAAACGTGCGATTAGTATATTGAAACCCACGATCACTATGGAATAGAATCTTATCACATTCGGATATGCCTTGATTGCGTCATCAAATGTTTTGAATACTAAATCGTTGTTGTTGGACAGACCCATACGATAAGCGACAATACTGTTATCATAGAGATCTAGAATCGCACTTAGATATAGTTTTTTAGTTGACCCTATTATCTTATACTCCGTCACATCCGTAAGCCATTTCTCGTTGGGTTTGGATGCTGTGAATTCACGATTTAAGATGTTTTCTCCAACTTGTTCAGGTTTATATCTCAGATAATTCTTTTTCTTACGGCGGATGGCTGAAGACACCCCCAAATCTCTCATATGTCTACGAATACGCTTGACGTTGTACTGGCGTTCATAAGTTCGGTTGATGAATAACGTCATATTTGACTGCTGTTTCCTTATAACTTAAAGTATGCTCTAAACAATAATGTACGATTTTTATCCGTTCTTCATAGGTTGTTTTTCTAGACTTTGCCATAGAGACCTCCGGTTTAGGATTGTAATCCTTTATCTCTATATGACTATTATACTTCATAATCCATTTTCTGAGAACCTCATGACTACTAATATTATACATAATAGCAAGTTGGTTTAGTGATCCTTTCCCTTCTAAATACTCTTTGATTACCATCTGTTTAAACTCTTTGCTATATCTTTTGTTTCTCGTTTTCAGTTCAAATGCCTTTTCACCCATTGCCTCGTATTGCTTGCTCCATGCGTTTAACCTCTCAACTGTAACACCATATACTTCTGATAATACACTTTTTGATTCCCCATTTAGACATCTTTCTGATAGCTCTATTCTTAGTTCTTTGCTATATTCCGATTTTCTTCCTATATAAAAATACCTCCAAAGTATAGTCCTATAATATTTTACTCATAATCTTATCGATTATTTTCTTTTTTAGAGTGTCTACTTTAGAGGTATCATATCAACTTGAATCATGCTTTTTATATAGGGATTATATAGCCAGGATAAGTATTTTAAAAAGAGAGAGGTTTACAGTTGTGTTTTCTAGTGATTTGTGGCAAACTATTACAGTTGTAACAAATACTAGAGGTGATCATCATGGCGAAACTTGAAAAAAATATATATAAAATAACATGGCCAATTTTTATTGAAATGTTATTTTTTACCTTACTTGGTACAGTCGATACATTTATGTTGTCACAATATAGTGATACGGCGGTAGGGAGTGTTGGTGTTAGTAATCAAATTCTTTATTTGTTTGGTATTTTAGTCAATGTCATTGGAATTGGTATTGGGGTAGTGAGTGCGCAATATTTAGGCGCAAAACAAGTCCAAAAGGCAAAAGATACGATTGCGACAGGGATTGCTGGTAACACGATTATTGGGATTTTACTCTCTTTAATTGTCGTGGTCTTTGGCAATGTTTTCTTAGGATGGATTGGGACCAGTGATGTATTTATGGATGATTCTGTCGCCTATTTAAAGATTGTTGGATATTCGATTGTCTTTATAGCGTTACGCGTGAGTTTAAGTACCGGCTTTAGAAGTTTTTCTAAGCCTAAGATTGTCATGATGATTATGATTCTTGGTAATGTATTAAACATTGGACTAAACGCAGTGTTGATCTATGGCTTATTAGGATTTCCTAGTCTAGGCGTGACGGGGGCTGCGATCGGAACTTTAATATCACGGATTATGATGGTTGTCATCTTACTCATCGGCTCATATAAAATACTCCATATTAAAGTATTACATATTCGATTGCACTTAGAACATTTAAAGAAAATTCTTTTTATAGGTGTCCCGAGTGCAATGGAGAATTTAATGTGGAATATTGCTCAAGTGGCCATACTTTACTTCATTAATCAAATGACAGAGGAAGCTGTCATCGCAAGAAGTTATATTCAGGCAATCTTACCATTTGTCTTTATGTTTAGCTTTAGCTTAGCCAGTGGTAATAGTATTATTGTTGGGTACTTCATTGGTGAGAAAAACCCTGATGCGGCTTATAAACATACACTTAAGACCTTACGTATTGCCTTTATATTTGTTGTGATTGTCACAGTCTTATTAAATGTCTTCAGCAATTCTCTTATTAGCTTATTTACGGATGACCCAGTCATTATTAAAATGGTGAGACAAGTCTTATATATCTCTGTATTCATTGAAATCGGTAGAGCGATGAACTTAGTTTATATCCAAGCCTTAAGAAGTGCCGGAGATACCGTATTCCCTGTCGTAATGGCAGTCATTAGTATGTTTGGTATCGCTGTCTTATTTACCTATATCTTTGGCATAAGATTAGAAATGGGAATCTTAGGGGTTTATATCGCCGCAATGATTGATGAAGTCTTGAGAGGCTTAACGATGGCATTGAGATGGTATTTACGTAGGTGGACAAAGATTAATTTAGTTCATTCTTATACTTGATAGTAAGTTCTAAAAAAATTAAAATGACTGAGGTTTTTTTATATCTCAGTCATTTTTATATGTATAGACTACTCAGGGTGGAACAGTTAAAAATTAGTACAAAACGGATTTTATCCCAATATAAAAAGTATGCCAGGTCTTAAAGCACTAAAATATAAATTTTACTTAGATTAGAATCATTTTAATGAATATTGGTTTATTGGGTTAACCATTTTATAAAATTATGATATAATAATATAGAAAACACTACAAAAGAGGGATATAATGGCTATCGTATTTATTGACTTAGAAGTGGATGGCAAGAATAATGTTAAAGATTATGGAGCTTTTGTTGACCGTAATCATCATTTCCATGGGAATAATAAGGGATTCATTAAATTTATAAAACGTTATGATACAATTTGTGGTCATAATGTTTTGATGCATGACTTACGCTATATAGATAAAGAAGTAAAAAAAGCAGGCATAAAGCAAGTAATAGATACCTTACCCTTGTCTGCTCTTTTGTTTGCGAAAAGACCCTACCATTCATTGGTTAAAAACTATAAGCTAAAGCGGGATTTAAATAATGATCCTTTTGTAGATGCGAGTCTATCACATCATCTATTTGTTGAAGAAGTAGAAGAATGGAATCGTCTAGATGATAACTTAAAACAAATTTACTATGCGTTATTAAAGTCAAGTGATGCATTTAAGGACTTTTTTAAATACGTTGGATACAAACCATATGTTGAAAATCTTAAAACCCTAATTTTAGAACGCTTTAATGGACAGATATGTTCTAGTGTTGATATAAGTCAACTGATTCATAACTATCCTGAAGAGTTAGCCTATTGTTTAGCAGTTATTAATGTATCTGATCAACAGAGTATCGCACCTAATTGGGTCGTCCATAAATACAATAATTATCAGTTTGTAATGGATACTTTACGTGGTATCCCGTGCCATAATTGTAGTTATTGTACGGATCATTTTAATAGTAAGGATGCGTTAAAGCAATATTTTGGATATGATTCTTTTAGACGCTTTGAGGGGAAAAGTTTACAAGAAAACGCCGTTAATGCCCAAATAGATGGAAAGTCAATTCTAGCTATTTTTCCAACAGCCGGTGGAAAATCCTTAACATTTCAATTACCTGCATTAATGATGGGAGAAAACGTTAAAGGATTAACAATTGTTATCTCACCATTACAGTCATTAATGAATGATCAGGTGGAAAACCTTAAACAAAAAGGTATTAATAATGTGGGAACAATTAATGGTTCAATGAATACACTAGAACGGCGTAATACTTTAAGAGATTTACGTGATGGTAAAATTAACTTACTCTATATTGCACCAGAGATGTTACGATCACCATCAACACTTAAACGGTTAAGTAAACGTAATATTAGCCGATTTGTAATTGATGAAGCCCACTGTTTTTCAACATGGGGACATGATTTTAGAGTGGACTATTTATATATTGCAACATTCATCAAAAACCTACAAGAAGAAAGTCTGAAAAATAAGACCATACCAGTATCGTGTTTCACAGCGACTGCTAAGGAAGAAGTTATTGAGGATATTCAAGATTACTTTAAGTCTAATTTAGGTATTGATATGGAAGTTTATAGAGCCAATACAAGACGACATAATTTGCATTTTTATGTTAAGAAATGTGATGGTCATAAAGAAAAAATGATATATATCAAGGATTTATTAGAAGATAATAGAAATAAGCCAGTTATCATTTATACAACACGACGTAAAAGTGCCGAAAAAGTTGCTGATGAGTTAAATGATAGTGGATTTACTGCACGATCTTATCATGGTGGAATGGAAATAGAAAGAAAGAATCAGTATCAATTAGCTTTTAGTCAAGGTGATGTAAATATTATTGTTGCAACTTCTGCATTTGGTATGGGTGTGGATAAAAGTGATGTGGCATTTGTTATTCATTACCAGGTGTCCTCAACAATTGAAGATTATATGCAAGAAGCAGGCCGTGGTGGACGTGATCCTAATATTGATGCTCAATGTCACATCTTATATGATGAAAAAGATGTTGAAGCGCATTTTAGTTTGCTCACAAGTCAAAAATTAACAAAGAGTGATATAAATCAGGTATGGAAAGCCATTAGAAGCTCTACTAAACAACAGAATCATTTAACCATTTCAGCCAAAGAACTTGTCCGTAGAACAGGGTGGGATGAAGAAACCACAATCTTTGATGAGACCACAAAAGTTAAGACATGTATTTTAGCTTTAGAAAAAGCAAAATATATTGAACGACAGGAAAATGCTGCCACAGTTTACGCATCTAGTATTCTCCCGAAAACGATGAAGGAAGCTACCAAGAAGATAGAACAACTTAAAAACTTTGATGATAATGAAAAGATGCAATTACAACGAATCATGACACGATTATATACTGATAAGACAACACGGATAGAGCGTGGGTCTAAACCTATTACCATGATTGATGATTTATATGATGAACTTGATTTAACCAAGCGTGAGATTATTAGATATATTAATATTTTAAAAGATTTTAAGCTTATCAAAGATGATGATGACTTAGTTGTTCAAATACCGACAGACTTCAAAAAGAATAAATCACAAAAAGTAATGACAAATTACATCAATATCATGCGTAAGTTTATTGCTTTAGTTGATGATGACAAGAATTTTTATAGTCTGAAAAAACTAAACTCAGAAATCAAAGAGCATATTCCTGCATCAGATGGTTACGCTCTTAGACGGGTCATAAACTTTTTGTCAGAACAAAAATATATCAGAGAAACTCGAGTACCAAGAAAAGTTCATCATAGATATTTATCATTATTAAAACCCAAGGAAGAAATAGAGACATATATAAGCAACCTTGCAAGTTTAACAGAATTTATTATCAATTATTCGTATAAAAAATTTGCTGCACATAATACAGATTCTATAGGGTATTCATTAGTTCAAATAAAAAACGCTTATAATGAACAACCTAGTCTATTTAATTCAACAACTAGTTTACTAGAATGTGAACAAGCACTGTTACTGATTAACCGTGTTGGGTCACTCATTATAGATGGTGGTTTCTTAGTGCTTTATAACCCAATGAAAATAAAGCGGATTGAACAAGGCGCTCGGACATTATATAAAGATGAAGACTATGATTATTTTAAACGGTATTATCAGAATAAAATTAAGAAAGTCCATCTACTGATTCATTTTGTTAGTGTCATGCAAGAAGATAAACAAAAAGGATTAGAATTAGTTGATGATTATTTTAACTTATCTTATCAAGCCTTTGAGGATAAATATATCACAGATGAGTATAAAAACTTTATTAATCGACCCATGACTCAGGGTAAGTATGATGAATTGTTTAAAACCTTAACAAATGAACAACAAGCTATTATTAACTCTAAAGAAGAAAATATTGTTGTACTAGCAGGCCCAGGAAGTGGTAAAACAACATTATTAGTCCATAAACTTGCCTCGTTAATAGAACTTGAAGATGTCAAAGTTAACCAATTATTGATGCTAACATTTAGCCGCTCGGCCACGATTGTATTTAAAAAAAGACTCTATAACTTGATTGGTCCAAAAGCTAATTATGTGGATATCAAGACATTTCACTCATTTTGTTTTGATGTGTTAGGGGAGGTTGGAAACATTGATTATAATGATAAACTTTTCAAGCGTGCTATTGCTAAAATTGAACAGAAAAATGTTGTTGAAAGCATAGTTAATAAAACGACACTAGTCATTGATGAAGCACAAGACATGAGTAAGTCGGACTATGAATTAATTAAAGCATTAATGGAATGGAACAACGGCCTTAAAATAATCGCAGTTGGAGATGATGATCAAAACATCTATGCCTTTAGAGGATCAAACGCTAAATATTTTTATGATCTCACAAAGCAAGGCGCTAGAATATATGAGTTAAGTATAAACTTTAGAAGCAAAGCAAATTTAGTTGATTTTACGCAGAAATTTGTTCGTAAAATAAAAGACCGATTTAAAGAGAAATCTGGTGTATCTTACACTAAAGAAGATGGAAATATCTTGCTCTATAAGTACCAGTCAGAATACTTATATTCACCATTATTAAATATGATTAAAAGTATGGATAGTAAAAAAACAACCGCAATTTTAACGCCAACAAATGAACAATCTGAAATTATTGCTGGAGAACTTGATGATCACGGTATTCATGTCTCGTTAATACAAGATAATGCTAACTACCGTTTATCGATGTTAAAAGAGGTCGATGAGTTAAAAAGGTTATTTGATTCAGATAATAATGTGATTTCTAAAAGACGATGGAAAGAATTAACGCAAATGTTCTTAAAAAGTAAAAAAGATAATCATTTACATGAAAACCTTAAAAATCTCATTTTAGGATTTGATGTATTATATCCTAATCAAAAGTACCGAGTTGATTTAGAAACCTATTTAGATGAAATGCACTTACAAGATTTATACAAAGAAAAAAACGGTATAATCACCGTTTCAACAATGCATAAATCGAAAGGAAGAGAGTTTGAGAATGTGTTTCTTCTTGTAGATAAAGAAATGCATGATCAAGAAACCTTAAGAGCATTATATGTCTCTATGACAAGAGCAAAAAGTAACCTTGTAATATTAACAAATACTGACTTATTTGATGATTTGCCATATTCTAAAATAACTCAAGATCAAAAAATATATGAGCGACCACAATCTCTAAGTGTTCAAATGACATTATATGATGTGAATCTCGGTGGCGGCAAATATATTCAACATATAATGAATAAGATAAACACAGGGACAGAACTTAATGTTGAGGAGAATAAGTTAACATACTTAGGTAAGGATGCCTTATATTTTTCTAATAAAATGAAAGAAGATATAGAAAGCAAGTTAGAAAAAGGATATAGACTATCTAAGGCATATGTTAAATATATTGTGAAATGGTACGATAGTGACAGCGATAAATATTATTGGATACCTTTACCCCGCGTAATATATCAAAAAGAGAATTAATCAATAAGATAAAATGTTAGACCTATGCTATATGGAGGTGTTTCATGGAAAATTATTTATCGCAATGGATTAAAATTATTGAAGAAATGAAAAATGATAATACATATAAAACTGCTTGGGGAAGAGGCATTATTGAATGTGCGTATTTAAATGAGTATTCTATAGAAGATGATAATGTCATTATGAAACAGTCTGATATAGCATTAAAGATGATCAAGTATTATTGGAATCAAACTTTCTTCTTTGGACTATCCCAAGGGAAGAACCCAGTGATACTAAAACAAGTAAAGGTATTGATTGAGTATTACAAAAATGAAGTTGATACATACCCAAAACCATGGAATGAAGTTGAGGCATTTTTCTACAAAGATGCTCGCTTATTAAAAAAAGTTATATCTAAAATTCTATCTAATGCACGTATAAATGTTTGCCCAAGATTCAGGAACGTTAAAACAGGCACTTTAATGATTTATGAAATTTTAGATAAAGAAAGACTTTTAGTGTTCAAACAGACAGATATAGCAACTTTGAAAGAGTATGCATTTGTCTTATCAAAACTATTAAACTATAAATGGGCACAACTACTAGAAAGATTTAACTTAGCACCTAAAATTTCACAGAAAGTAAACGCAGCTTCTGAAAGGAAAATTAAAAGAAGTAGCCTCAGAAAGTATAAAAATTTATTGTTAAAATATTATCATAAAGAACAGGTTAGAGATTTTTATACCGGTGAAGTCATTGATATAAAAGATATCCATATTGATCATGTGATTCCATGGAGTTTCATTTATACGAACGAAATTTGGAACTTGGTCGTAACGAAATCTACTACCAATATGAAAAAAGGGAATAGACCACCTACTAAAGTGGAAATAGAGAAACTCAAAAAGCGAAATAGTGAATTAATGGAATCAATTCATGATAACCACAAATTAAGGAAAAAAATTGAATATTCTTTAACGCATCACTCATTAGAAAAACTGTATATCAATATGAAAGGATAGGTTAATGAAAGTTTATAATAAACTCGTTCGAGATGGCATACCGGATATTATAGAAAAAGCAGGAAAGAACTGTAAAACAAAAATATTGTCTGATTCAGAATATGTACATGAATTAAAGAGAAAATTAATTGAGGAATCGCAAGAATTAATAGAAGCAAAAACTCAAAAAATATTATCGAGGAGTTAGCTGACATTAAGGAAGTATTGTCGCATATAATTACTGTAATGAAAATTAGTGAAGAAGTTATCGAGAAGACTAGAAAAGATAAAAATATAAAAAAGGGAAAATTTCAAGATAAAGTGTACTTGTTACATGTTGATGAAAGCATGTGAAACAAATATGCTAGTGGAAAATTATTGATTCTAAAAAGGGGTAATACACTATGACACAAGAACAAACAATTATAAACTTGGTGAAAAATTATTTAGTTCATAAAGGCTTTGTAAAGCTCAATAATATACAGAATCATATTATTGATAGTCAAAATAGTCAAGCGATTTTTAACAATTATGCTAGTGAAACTGCCAAAAAGGCGAAGATTCGAGACACCATTTACAAATATTCAAAAGACAGTGATATTGCGATGCATTCTGGAGAATACTTATTTGAATCAAAATATGAGAAGGTCACTCCAAATCAAGAATTTAGGCTAATCAAAAATTCCAAGCAAGAAGGTCCGCAGTATTTTATAGTTTTCCAAGGCAAAACTTATAAAGAGGAGTACAAAGAAGGTATTTTATGGGCGCCTAGAAAGAGTAAAAATGGATCTGATCCCAAATTTCATTGGAAAAATTTAACTGCTTGTCAGCCTGGAGATATTGTTTTTAGTATTGTGAATAATCGTGTCAATGCAAAAGGTATTGTTGAAAAGAAAGCCATTCTTGCTCCTAACCCATTTGACAATGATCTTTGGATTAATGAAGGATGGTTAGTTGATGTAGATTACTACATGGTTGATGATGGTATCAAAATTAAAGATCATATTGATATTATCCGACCTATGCTTACGGATAAATATAGTCCCTTTAAAAAAGAAACTGGAAATGGGAATGTAGGGTACTTATTTAAGATTAGTAATGAATTAGGAAGATATCTAAATCAATTTATTAGTGATGAATATAAATCAGATCATATTGATGATATCTTTGAAATTTCAGAAGATGAAGAAACAATACTTGAATCAATTCTAGAAGCAGAAGGGTTATCAGAAGCAGACATGATGATAATCGAAGATGCCCCACCCATAAAATCAAATAAACCAAACACAAATAAGAAAAGAGTTCGTTATAAGAAAACAGATTATCTTAAAAAAGCAGAAAGAGATATTAAAAAAGGGTATTTTGCAGAAAAACTAGTAGAAGCTTATGAGAAGAATTATCTCATAAGTATTGGCAGAGAAGATTTAGCCAATAAAGTAAAGTGGGTCGCAAAAGAAGCTGATAATTTTGGGTATGATATTCTATCTTTTGATGAAAATGGCAATGATAAGTATATTGAAGTTAAAGGCACCACTTTAGGTAAAAGCCATCCTTTTGATGTGAGTAAAAATGAAGTGGATACTTCGATTGAAAAGAAAGATAATTATTGGATTTACCGCGTTTATAATTTAGATTCAAATCAACCAATGTTTTACAAGTTCAATGGATCACTAGAAGAAGAGTGTGAGTTAATACCAAGTTCATACAAAGCATATATAAAAGAATGAATTAGGAAGAGCAATAATCCTTATGATTGTTTTTGATTGATTACAAATAATTATCAGTGTGTTCAATGTTCCTGAGCTATAGATTTATTTAAGTTTAATATATGTCATGGTTTTAATAAAAAATATAGAAATGGAAATAGCAAACTAGTAAACTCATAGTAACATTGAATGAATCACACACTCATGGTAAAATACACATAATGATAAATAATAACTCTTGATTGGAGGGGCCTATGCATATAAAAGAGTTCAAGTTTAACAAAGGTGCATTTGATTCAACAAAAGACTCTAGTGAACAATCGTTCTCTAAAGGTGATAACTGGCCTGTCGTATATTTACTAGAAAACGGTAAAGAATTATATGTTGGTGAAACGAATAATTTCAGAAGACGTATGAAACAACATTTAGATAATCCTACAAGAAGCCATTTAAATAGATCTCATTGTATCGTTAATGATACATTTAACAAATCAGCTGTTTTGGATATTGAGGCTAAGTTGATTAATTACTTTGCGGCTGATAATAAGTTTAAGATATTGAATGCTAATGGAGGAATTGGTAATCAAGAATATTATGATCGCTCACAGTATTTAAGTTTGGTTGAACCAATATGGGATAAACTAAGAGCAAAACACCTTGCAGATAAAACAGTCTTTGAGATCGAAAATTCAGATCTGTTTAAATTTTCACCATACAAGTCATTATCAATAGAACAATTTGCTATTTCTAAGATGGTAATGAGTGATATAAAAGAAGAAGGTCGCTCAATTTCCTTTATTGAAGGAAATCCAGGAACTGGAAAAACTGTCTTAGCAATGTATTTTTTAAAACAATTGGCGAAACAATATGGGCGTCATAATGTTGCGTTAGTTGTATCAATGGACTCCTTGTACAAAACATTGAGAAACGTTGCAAAAAGTATTGATGGTTTATATGCTAAAAACATTATTAAACCTAGTCAAGTAGTAAAACATGATTATACTGTCTTGATTGTTGATGAAGCCCACCGTTTAAAAAGACGACAAAACCTATCTGCGGGAGGAGAATATCATACCTTTGACAAAGTTAATGATTACTTGAGTTTAAGTAAAGACAAAGGTGATCAATTAGATTGGATCTTACAACAATCTAAACATCAAATCTTATTTTATGATGCGAATCAATCCATTAAGCCGACTGATATACCAAAAAATAAGTTTGAAGAATTAAAAGTTGATGAATTAGATGACCGACCGATAACAACCTATTCCTTAGAACAACAACATCGTGTTAAAGGTGGCAATGAATTTATTCGTTACGCTAGAGATTTAATGCATAATCGCATTAGAGGACCTTATGATATAGAATCATATGATGTACAGTTGTTTTACTCGTTTAAAACATTTAATAATATGTTGTATCAAAAGGAAAAAGAGTATGGATTAACAAGAATGGTTTCAGGTTATTCATTTGATTGGATATCTAAAAAAGATACATCCCTATTTGATATCCAAATAGAAGGTATTCAAAAACAATGGAATGTTGAACAAGTCGATTGGCCAAATTCAGAAAATGCTATTCATGAAGTGGGTTGTATCCATACTATTCAAGGGTATGATTTAAACTATGTATTTTTGATATTTGGTGAAGAAATTGATTATGATCATATCAATAAAACAATCGTAATTGATAAAGATAAATACTACGATCGTAATGGGAAAGCGAGTATCAAAAATTTAGAATATCTAAAACAATATATTCAAAATATCTATGTTACGATGATGACGCGTGGGATACAAGGTATTTACATGTATGCATGTAACAAAAATTTTAGAACATATTTAGAAAACAGCTTAAAAGAGGTGCAAGATGAAAGAAATTAATGAGCTACTACAAAAACTTAAACAGTTTAGAGAAGAGCGTGATTGGAAACAATTTCACACACCAGAGAACCTAACAAAAAGTATTGTCATAGAAGCCACTGAACTATTAGAAAACTATCAGTGGGGAAATGAACATGCTGATATAGACAATGTCAAAGATGAAGTTGCGGATATCTTTGGATATCTATTATTGCTATGTCATGATTTAGACATTGATTTAATAAAAGAGACACATCGTAAGATTGAAGACAATAAAAAGAAGTACCCTGTAAGTAAAGCATACGGTTCTTCAAAAAAATATACCAAGTTATAAGACATTAATAAAAGTAAGGAATACAACTATGGCCAGAAGAAGAAAAAAACAAGATACAGCTGAACAACTAGTATTATTAATCATATTGATTATTAAAACTATCATAAAATTAATATTTAGAATTATAGTATTTTCGTTTGATTTAATCACATTTTATACATCAAGGTACAAAGAAAAATCAGGAAATAGTTTTATAAAAACCTATTTTGATAAAGGAAACTATGGGGAATTTATTTTGTATAGGAAATTGATAAGAACCTTTGATAAAAAATCTGTACTGACCAATATTTATTTAGAAAATGTTAATACTGATTCAACTGAGATTGATGTAATCGCAGTTTCAACAAAAGGTATATATGTATTTGAAATGAAAAATTATTCAGGATACATATACGGTTCGGAAAGAGATAGATATTGGACTCAAGTCTTAAATAAATGGGTAAAGAATAAGTTTTATAATCCGCTACGTCAAAATTATGTGCACACAAAGGCAATTGAAAAGTATCTTAGTATCAAAAGTGATTCAATTATTCCAGTAACAGTCTTCTCAAATAATAGCAAACTCAGCAAGATTAATGTTGGCAAGAATCACAATGTATTTCAATATCGTGATGCAATTAAATTTGTTAAAAATAAAGAACGACGAGATATTGATATACTTACAATAGATATGAAAGAAGCATATCTAATTGATTTAGTTAAGCAATGTAACATGCCAGAAGATGTTAAGATAAAACATATTGAGCAAGTTAAAGCACTAGTCGGAGAGAACTAACTAGAAGTTTAAGTTACACTACCATTCTATAGGAGGATAGATAACATGAAATGGCTAATATCTGCTAATCCTAACATTTACGATCACTTTAAAGCATTTTATGATAATAAAATTATTGATTGGAGAATGAATAACACAAAATACAAAGTAGGAGATACTGTGTATATTTACTCAACTAGACCTTATCAAAAAATAATGTTTAAGTGTGTTGTAGAAAAAATCAATATTCCCTTTCATGAAATGAAAACTGATTGGGAATATTGGAAGAAAGAACAAAAAAACAGAAAGGCAAATACCTTTGCAAGATTCAAATTAATTAGAACATTTGATGATGAAAAGTTATCTTTAGAGTCTCTAAAAATGAATGGATTAAATTCAGCACCGCAAGGACCTATAAAAGTTGATAAAAAAGAAGAATTGAATAACTACATATCCAGTATAGAAGAACATTGTGATAACTATAATTTTGAAGAAGAAATGTCTCCTATTCTATTTTGTAATGTTGCTCCTATGAAACTATATCAAGGACCCGAGGAAACACCATCAGTTCATGGTGGAAAATATGTTGCGGAGCATGGCATTGGGGATGAACTATTTAATTTTAAAGAAATTAATGGGATATATTATGGGTTTGTTCAACCACCACCAGGGAATCCGAATGTGAGATTTAAAAACTCAATAGATAAATTTAAACAAGCAAAGATTAGAATTGAGAGGTTAGGAGCTAAATCTCATGAGGATTTTATTGAAGGTGTTAACATTATATGGGTAAGCACTGATGATATAAAAGGTAGAGTAATTACCGGTTGGTACAGAAATGCTAAACTATACCGAAAGCAGCAGGCCTTAAATAATGAAAAACGAAGGTTTATTAATGATAGAGGAGAAGAGGAGGAAGCAGGGTATTACATTGAATGTGCTGTCGAAGATGCTACTTTACTTCCTGAAAAAGAGAGAACGTTTAATTGTGATAAGATAGGTCAAGCAAATATTTGGTACGGTGATCCTAAATATAATGTAAAAGTTATTAGATATATTAATCAATACAAGGGGCCTAGTCTTTATGACAAACAAGGATTGAAAGAGAAAATTGAAAAAGATTTAGAAGATGTTCCTGATAAATATAAAGAAACTCTCATAAAATCTAGAGTAGGTCAGAGCCAATATAGAAATCTTATATTAGATAAATTTAACAATAAATGTGTCCTGTGCGGGGTAGAAAATCCAGAGTTTTTAATTGCAAGTCACATAAAACCCTGGAAAGATTGTAAAGATGGTGAACATTTGGATGAAGATAATGGGTTACTTTTATGCCCGAATCACGATAAATTATTCGATAATCACTACATTTCATTTACTGTAGAGGGGAGAATTTTAATTTCAGATAGATTATCTAAGGCAAATAGAACATCCCTCAATCTGAATGAGAACATGAAAATAGCAATAAGTTATGGAAACAAAAAATATTTAGATTATCATAGATTAATTTTTAAGAACTTAAATTATGATTAGGTAATTAGAAGATAGTCAGTATGGGGATAATTTATCCTTTTTAATATATCATTTACTAAACTAGATATATAATAAGTTATATTACTTCTTAAATCATAGGAAAATATTAGATTTTTCTAAACTAAATTGAAATTAAATTATTTTGAAGAGAAAGAAGATGATATGCAATGAAACAAAGACTTGTCGCAACAATGCCACTGATCTCACTGTTTATGTTATTAGTGAGTGGATTTGTATTTGATAATTGGAAATTAGGCTTTAGTTTTTTATTTTTAGTGCCATTATCATGGATATTACTCAGTGATCATTTAGGGAAAAGAATACATCAATCAATGCCCTTGATTACTGTGATTTTATTTTTATGGTTAGCGTTTGGATTTGATTTAGCACATCCTGGATGGGTTGTCTTTTTCTTAATCCCATTATCAGATATGATCTATGAGGGGAAAATAGATGCACGTAAGGTTGTGAGCGTATCGATTACCTTTATATACATTATTATTGGGATCATTTATCCTAGAGCATTTTTCCCAGATAGTTTGAGACTTCTAGGAGATAGTTTTTGGCATCCAGGTTGGTTAATCTTTTTATTAATCCCAATTATTAATAATCTCTTTTTCCCAAATAAGACGAATATTATTTTTATGAATAAAACCGAATGGAAAGATAAAATTAAACATTATATAAATGATTAAGAAGTTAACGATAGTAATGTTTTAACAAAACAATATATTAGAATGACACAACCGAGCAATTCACGGATTTTAGTGAATTGCTCGGTTGTTTTAAATACGATAAGGCTATTTATATAGAAGATTGTATTATTCTCATAACAACATCATAATACACTTGATTAACTTCGGTCCACTTACTCAAAAGACTTTCAAATTCAGGTCGTTTATCCGATGAAACCAACACTACTTTGCCATTATATTTGATTGTTTGATTTTCACGATCAAATCCTCTGTAAATTATGATTTCTTTCTTCTCATTCATATCTTTATGAAACCATAATCGATAAAGGTTACCGTCAATTATCTCATATTTGATCAGCTGCATCAAATTAAACCGATATGATTTAAAAGGGATTTCTTTAACTGACTTTGGATAATATTTACGTAATATATTCTTTTGATAGTATTGTTTTATTTCGATTGTTTTTCCATAGATGGTGACTTCGGTTGGTTCGTTAGATTTTGTGCAATCTTCATATGATCTAAAATAGTCTCCTTCATAATCTACAAGATTATCTGTGATGTGTCTCAGGCGATAATAATTTATAGATTTCGTAGTGTTTTTTATTCGTTCTTCTAGTGTCAGTGGTTGACCTAATGGTGAAGGTGGCGTGTTTGTTTCCCAGTAATAAATAGTATACCGGTAAGTAAATAGAGGAATCATCCATTTGATTTTAATTAGACAATCTTTGTTCTTTTCAATCCTTATCGGTTTATAGTTTCGATAAATTTTACTAATATGTTTAAATTCGAGTTTAGGAATGCCATCTACAATATGCTCAGAGGTCTTGCCAAATCCACGCCATAATTTCTTGCCATTCAATTTGAATATATGTCTAGGAAAATGATAGCGTTCGGATACAAAGGGATCAATGATCGTTATTTTCATAATACTTTCCTTTCTTATTGGTACTAATCCCTTTAAGTGGATCTATCCTAATAAAAAAAGAGCCATCTGTAAGGAATTAGCACCTTGCTTTAGTCAAAGTAGGTTGCTGTGTAGTCATAGAGCCTCTCTCTCGTACACTCTTTATGGTAATTATATTATAACAGGTTTTAATATTAAAAACAATTCAACTTTAGAAATGCATTATGTTTATCAAGAGTGTACTTTAGATAATTTCTTGTATGCAAGGTGCCCATATGATAAAATTAAAATTATAGGGGAGGGAAAAAACAAATCAATAGTTTTTATATCACTTCTTGTAAGGGGAGTTTTTTATTTTTATATATTAACAAAATAAATTAAGTATTATTTTTTGAAGGAAAAAGAAAGGATGAGGCCAATGAGTAATGGATTAATTTTGGGATTTGATTTAGGTATAACTTCAGTAGGTTGGGGAATTATTAATCATGAAAAAGAAGTAGTTGATTGCGGAGTGAGATTATTTGATGAGGCCGACAAAGATCTTAATGCTAAACGAAGAGAAAAAAGAGGGTCTAGAAGAGTTAAGCGACGTCGAAAACAGCGTATAGTTGAAATGAAGCGATTGCTGAAAAGAGAAAATATAATTGATGATAACTTTGTTCATTTAGATAATCCTTATCACATTCGTGTCAAAGGATTAAATGAAAAATTAAACAATCGTGAACTCGCCACTGCATTATTACATATTGTGAAACGTAGAGGGTCATCACTAGATATTGTAATTACGGATGATTCAGATGATGAAGCAAAAAAAATGAAGGGTGTCTTACAGAACAATACAAAACAGCTTGATAAAGCAGATAAGTATGTTTGTGAAGTGCAATTAGACCGACTGTTAAACCATCAAAAAGTTCGTGGTGAGACAAATAATTTTAGAACAGAAGACTATATTAAAGAAACAAAAGCAATATTGAAAAACCAGACATTATCTGAATCGGCTAAAGATAAAATAATTGAATTAATTAAGCGAAAACGACATTATTCAGATGGGCCGGGATCAAAAACATCACCAACCCCTTATGGGCGCTATAGAAAAGATGATGAAGGGAAGATATATAAAGTAAATTTAATTGAAGAAATGCGTGGTAAATGTTCTATATATGATGATGAGTTACGCGCACCAAGTAGTGCTTTTTCTGCTTTGAAATTTAACTTATTAAATGAATTAAATAATTTATCTTTTATTAATGAAGATTTTGAATGGACCGAAGAGAAAAAAATGAAAGTCATTGATGTAATAAAAGAAAAGGGATATTTAAGTCCGAAAAGTAATCCCGCAAAGGCTTTGGCAAAGTTTTTTGATTTAGATGAACGAAATATTACAGGGTTTAGGACCAACAAAAGTAATAAACCAATAATGACAGATTTTAGTGATTATAATAGGCTAGCAAAATTATGTAAAAAACTTGATTCAGATCTTTACTTAAATGAAACAGTAGTGGATCGAATAGCTGAAATCTTAACTAGTCATAAAACTGAATCTGAGCGACTAGAAAAATTAGCTGAATTTATTGATAATGAAACGCTATATAAAGCCATTGCAACATTACCAGGATATACACAGTACCATCGACTATCATTTAAAGCTATTTACTTGTTAAATAAAGAAATGATGACGACACTACAAAACCAAATGCAGTTAATTGAGAGCTTAAATCTAAAAAAAGATCAGGGTAAAACATCGTTAGATATTGATGAAACACAACCAATGTCGCCTGTGGTCAAGCGCGTACAGCGTGAGGCGATTAAGGTGCTAAAAGCTTTGCAAAAGAAGTATGGTAATTTTGATAAGGTAGTCATTGAAACTACTCGAGATAGAAATTCAGCTGAACAACGTCGTAGAATTCAGAAAACACAGAAATACTTTGAAGACTTACGTAACAAAGCTAAAGAAATACTTGGTGAGTATAGTTCTGATCGTATGAGTAATCGAATGGTACAAAAAGTGATGTTGTATGAGGAGCAAAATGGGAAATGCGCCTATACAGGAAATGCCTTAAGCTTGAAAGCAATTGCTAACCAAACGGATGATTATGAAATTGACCATATAATCCCATATTCCATTTCATTAGATAATTCTCAAAATAATAAAGTTTTAGTCGAAGGAAAAGTAAATCAACTAAAAGGCAATAAAACACCATTTGAGTATTTCACTCGTGGGTTAGCATATGGAAAAATAACAACCTTTACTGAATTTAAAAAACATATTAATGGTAATTCAAATTATAAAGGTAAAAAGCGCAAGAGAGAATTACTCTTATTCGCACAAGATGTCAATAAATTTGATGTTAAAGAAGAGTTTCTAGCAAGAAACCTTGTTGACACTTCATATTCTGTGAGACAATTTATGACGTCTTTAAGAAATTATTATAAAAGCAATAATATTGATACCAAAGTATTTACTGTTAAAGGGAAACATACATCTTTGTTTAGAAGTAGAGCAGCTTATGAGTATGGAAAACAGTTACTTAAAGATATGGATAATCCACTTCATAAAGATCGTGATTATTATCGACACCATGCCATTGATGCTTTGATTGTCGCAATGCTTTCAGAACAAAAATTGTTGAAACAGTTAATCATCGATGAACGTAACCAAGAGATGGATGAAGAAACAGGAGAACTTTACTATAAAAACCCTATTTTAGATTATTCATTTGTCGAACGACTAGCGACACTTGGCGACATTACTGATGATGACATTAACTTTGCTTGGAAAGTCGACAAAAAAGTAAATCGTGCGTTTTCAAATGAGACAATATATTCAACAAGAGTGCATCAAGATGAAGAATATGTAGTGCAAAAATATAATATTTATGAAATGAAAGCAAAGGATATTGAACGTCGCTTAATTAAGGAAAAAGAAAGATGTCTTGTCTACAAACATGATAGAAAGACATACGATAAACTTATTAAGGCTTATAAACAATATCAAACAGAAAAAGAACCCTTCTTAGCATTTCAAGAAAATCAAGGTAAGAAAATCACCAAATATGCTAAACAAAATAATGGCCCAGAAATTACTTTTGTTAAATGTTTAACTAAAAAATTAGGGAATCACCTTGACATATCTTCTAATTATAAAACTGATAAAAAAGTTGTGTTGCAAAAAATTTCTGCCTACCGATTAGACTTATACCAAGAACCGAATGGAGATTATAAGTTTGTAACGATTAGATATTATGATCTAAAACCATTTAGAAAGGGATTTAAGGTTAGTGAAGAAGTTTATCAAGAAAAACTAAAAGAAAAGGAAATTTCTAAAGAAGCAAGAT
Organism: Candidatus Izemoplasma sp.; assembly: GCA_036172455.1. Classification (NCBI taxonomy): domain Bacteria; kingdom Bacillati; phylum Mycoplasmatota; class Mollicutes; order Candidatus Izemoplasmatales; family Candidatus Izemoplasmataceae; genus Candidatus Izemoplasma; species Candidatus Izemoplasma sp. The sequence goes on along the minus strand of JAXKVY010000002.1, from coordinate 63,915 downwards.
TTTTGTTTTCATTACACAAAAATGAAATCATCAAATGGCTTCAAAAAAATGCACGCCCAAAATATTACAAGTTTAATGGCATAAACAATGACTCTAATAATATTATTGAGTTAAAGTATATTAATCACATTTCATCTAAAAGGTTATTAAAGACTATATCAAAAAATATACAAAAAATTGAAAAATATGCAGTAAGTCCAATTGGGCAGTATAGAAAAATTAATAATGAAATATTGAAATTGCGTGTGTAACATGGTATTATATAGGTGAGTTGAAATATACTCACTTGTATAGCAAGGTTTTCGAGGACCTGATAAAACAAGGACAGGGCGAAAGCCCCAGTTCCGAAATCGAAGCGCAATTATTGCGCTTCTTTTTTGTTTAATGGGTTGGAGAGTATTGTATGTTTCTGACGGTAAGTTTATGAATTTATACCTAGATAATCTTAAAATAATTGATCAAAATGATAATGAATTACTGGTACCGATTAGAGATGTACATACATTAATTCTAGATAATTATAAAGCGGTTTTAACAGTACAGTTGATTAATAAGTTAACAGATGAGAATGTCAATGTTATAGCATGTGGTGTTGATCATATGCCAGCATCTTTATTCTTTCCAATTGAAGGTAATGCACAAGCTGCATTAATGTTGAAAAAACAATTGAAGTGGTCTACATATATCAAAGAGTTTATTCAAAAAGAAATAGTCCAAGCAAAAATATATAATCAATTAGAATTACTTAAATATTTTAATAAGGATAATTTTGCGATTTCTAAACTAGACGAATACTATAATGATGTCTCAATTGGAGATAAAACAAATAGAGAAGGCCTCTCGGCAAAGTTTATTTTAGAGCACTATATGGTAAAGGTTTCAAGCGATTTACTGAAACACCGAGAAATGCAGCTCTTAATTACGGTTATGCGATCTTGAGATCGCAAATTAGCCAGTCTATTATTGCAAAAGGATTAAATCCATCATTAGGACTATTCCATAAAGGACCGAATAATTTTTTCAATTTAAGTGATGATTTAATAGAACCATTTCGACCTATAGTTGATAAGTATGTGTATGATCATGTGACAGAGGAAACAGTATTCAATTCAGAGCATAAAATTAATCTAGTAAAACATCTGACACAAAATATATATTTCAAAGATGTATCACAAACCATTTTTAATGTTATCCGTTTATATGTTGATTATATTGTATCTTTTTTGGAAACTGGAGATATTACTAACTCGTTTGAGCATCCAATTATTAAATATGAACACATATGAGTTTATGCGAACCTTAGTTTTTTATGACCTTCCGATAAAAACCAATAAAGATAAAAAAATATACCGACGCTTTAGACGTATACTAATTAAAAATGGATATACTATGATTCAATACTCTGTCTATTCAAAGATATTAAACAATCGCGATGCAGCCAAAAACCACATTAAATTTATAAAGAAAAATGCACCTAATAAAGGAAATATAAGAGTAATGATGATTACAGAAAAACAATATGCAAATATTAAAGTTATTGTAGGAGGAAAATCTTTTATTGAAAATAAACTGACAATTGAACCATTTGTTTTATTTTGAAAGGGGAGTGACATGAAGAAACTTACATTTCAACTACATCATGATTATGTAGAATTTGGCGCTGGTGTAAAAAAATATTTACTTGGATCCAATCAACTAAAAAAGCAAATTATACCCACACTAATGAATATGTATATTAATAAACTAGACGACAGTGATTATTCTGAAGATAATAACTTGAAAAATTATATTAAAGTTGATGATAATGAAATTACAAAACGAAATACAAATTTATTTATTATTCACCCTTACATTAATTTTAATGAAGAGTTAAAATTAAAAAGAAATAGTGTCCTAAAAAGATACTTAGAAGTGAAATTAAAAGATATTGAGCTAGATGAGGAATATACGACATTATCAATCCTATTTCAAGATTTTTCTGAGGTTATTAATTCATATGTAAACTCTATTAATAAAGATATTAACTTTGATATTCAGTTACCAGAGTTAACAATAAAACAGATATTGAAGTTGGTTGAGCCTAGAATCTTGAAGGATGAAATCAGTATACACTTTGATGAACTAAAAATTAATGAAAAAATGACTTTGTGGATTGAGATGCTTTCTACTATTGCGAAAGATAATTTAAATAAAACTCATATCTGCTATATTAAAATGGTAAAAACGAATGAAGATATTATTAGTCAGTTGAATAAATTAAACTCACCTAATCTAATTATTTTAATTGATACAACTCCTCCAGTAAATATTAATTTAGAACATATTGTTTATCTTAAAGACGAAGTGATTGACTTTGCAGATGATAATCAAATTTATGAAAAAATAACATTACAACACTCTGATTTAATTGATCTTAAAACTACAAAAACTGAACTGAAATCATATATTAAAGAACAAAAAACCGCTAAAATAGAAGCAATACTATAAAATTTAACAAAACCTATTAAATACATGGTATAATGTATTTGAGGTTTTGTCACCCTCGAAAATTTTGCTATACAAGGACATTTTCTTGTAGCCCATCAAAACTAACAGTGTTTTGTCACCCTCGAAAATTTTGCTATACAAGGACCCAGAGAACGGCATAGACATAGCCATAGGCATTTTGTCACCCTCGAAAATTTTGCTATACAAGGACTTGCTTGTGTTTTAGATAATCCACTATGCTTGTTTTGTCACCCTCGAAAATTTTGCTATACAAGGACTTTAGCAGACACACCACAAGAATTAATACAGTTTTGTCACCCTCGAAAATTTTGCTATACAAGGACAAGAAAATATATATATAAATATATATACAAGTTTTGTCACCCTCGAAAATTTTGCTATACAAGGACTTTTCCACGTTCCCACACAAGAGTTAAATCGTTTTGTCACCCTCGAAAATTTTGCTATACAAGGACAAATATCGCGGCACTCTATACTTCTTGAAAGTTTTGTCACCCTCGAAAATTTTGCTATACAAGGACTTACGCATGATAGACGAAGTCTACTCAGATGTTTTGTCACCCTCGAAAATTTTGCTATACAAGGACAATTGTACCAAAGCACAAACAATTTAGACGCGTTTTGTCACCCTCGAAAATTTTGCTATACAAGGACTAGCAATAATAGAAGATTGGCTGGAACAAGGTTTTGTCACCCTCGAAAATTTTGCTATACAAGGACAAATGAAAAAATTTGAAACAGGCGAAGAATGTTTTGTCACCCTCGAAAATTTTGCTATACAAGGACTTTATTTTTTTCTTAGAAAATGTAACATATGTTTTGTCACCCTCGAAAATTTTGCTATACAAGGACCATTAAGAACACCAGTGCAAACAATTAGTGGTTTTGTCACCCTCGAAAATTTTGCTATACAAGGACTCGAGTTTGGGACTGAACCCTACAACAGACGTTTTGTCACCCTCGAAAATTTTGCTATACAAGGACTGCGATATGGTGGATATGTAATTGAACTTGTGTTTTGTCACCCTCGAAAATTTTGCTATACAAGGACGACTTGCAGTCCACGCCGATTTGCATTACAGTTTTGTCACCCTCGAAAATTTTGCTATACAAGGACAAGTGACCGTTAACGGTTGCTTGGTAAGGAGTTTTGTCACCCTCGAAAATTTTGCTATACAAGGACCAATGTTGAACCCTACCCTCTTTTTACCACCGTTTTGTCACCCTCGAAAATTTTGCTATACAAGGACTTGACAGTTTAGAAACTCAAACATTTAAAAGTTTTGTCACCCTCGAAAATTTTGCTATACAAGGACTTTCTATAAAGTCTACATAGTCTCCAAAATGTTTTGTCACCCTCGAAAATTTTGCTATACAAGGACATGGGAAACTGATTTGGACCGACCAAAGCCGTTTTGTCACCCTCGAAAATTTTGCTATACAAGGACTTATAATAAGAAATAAAAAAACTATGGAGAGTTTTGTCACCCTCGAAAATTTTGCTATACAAGGACTTTAATCCCAAAAATATCTTCATAAATTCCGTTTTGTCACCCTCGAAAATTTTGCTATACAAGGACTCAACTATACCCAATAAAAGTTTTGTCTGTGTTTTGTCACACTCGAAAATTTTGCTATACAAGGACAAAATATGAAGAATATTGGAGTGTGTTATAGTTTTGTCACCCTCGAAAATTTTGCTATACAAGGACATCTGGTATATATATAAATACTTGATTACTGTTTTGTCACCCTCGAAAATTTTGCTATACAAGGACTATTAGGTGTATCACAACCAACTCAAGCGCGTTTTGTCACCCTCGAAAATTTTGCTATACAAGGACATCTGCATTAGCACTACCAACTTGTCCTGTGTTTTGTTACCCTCGAAAATTTTGCTATACAAGGACCTAATGATTTCCAATCCCATAATGCGTCCCGTTTTGTCACCCTCGAAAATTTTGCTATACAAGGACTATTTATAGTCTCTCTAAGTCTCGGAAATCGTTTTGTCACCCTCGAAAATTTTGCTATACAAGGACTAACAAAATATAAAAAGGGGCTCTAGTACAGTTTTGTCACCCTCGAAAATTTTGCAATATGAAATAATCTAGAAGTATACTATTTCACAATTTTTTTAATTTTATACTTGTAGTTTTTTTATTTTATGATCTTTCTAACTATGAATATTAGACAATAATAAATTATTTTATTCTTTTAATTAAACGAATCCATCTAACTTTTTTTCTTTAAAGGTTGTCCTTGAATAGTTCGGTAAAGCATTTTATAATATAAGATAAGTGTTCTGGGCAATAGAAACACTAAAAGGATGTGATGATTAGTCATATTTAGCTAATACAAGTAACTAAACAGATAACAAGTAAAGTAGAAGTGAATACATTAACTCAGACAAGTCTTTAAAACAACTATTGGAAGGTGTATTTATGACAATAAACAAACAAGACAGCGTGGTGTATCTGGTTGGTTCTGGTGCGGAGAAAGATATTGGTATCCCGTTAGGTAATGACTTTCTTGCCGAAGTGTTTTTAAGTTATCCCGGAAATATTTTTATTAATCTAAAACATAGTAGTCATATTGATTTTATCTATACTGATACACATATTAATCATTTATGTGAACAGTCTTTTTTAAGTTATAAACTTGAAACGGTTAAAGAAGTTATTAAAGATTACTATGGTAAGTCATTTGATGAGATCAATGAAATTGATATTCTTAAACAACATAAACAGTTAACAACACAATTAATCGAGGCAGAGACACGGTTTTTAAAAGATGTGCGAAAACTGTTTATTTTACCACTCTATATCTTAATCCAAGCGAAGATTCTCGATATGCCAGATGACACTGATATCCCAGAAAACATAGAAGCGGTGATGATGCGTATAGGTCATATTTTTAACAGATGACATCACCAATTTTAAAAAACTAAATAAACGCCATTTTGAGCGTAATTTTAATCGACCAATCTATGAGTATGTATTACGTAATGTAACGTATCGTAAAGATATTTTATCTGATTCTAAACATATCCAGGAGTTAGAAGATTATGACAAGCTTGTCAAACTCGTAGTCTTTTTGAGGCGATACTTAGTTCAAACCACTGACTTTAGTCAGTATTTATCTGATATCTATACAACGTTTGATACCGCCTTTGATGATGATCGTTTTAAACCGATTAATCTTGCGTTAATTGGGCAGATTTTAAAACATAAATATGCTCATATTTCGTTAAATAACTTAGAGAATAACTATCTCTATCAGTACTTTAAAAAAGCGTTTAAGAACGCCGTGGCCTTTACAACCAATTACACGGATGCGTTTCATAAAATTAGTAACGTAAAAACCCATTATTTACATGGTAACTTTTGGGAATGTTATTATAGTGATGACCATGAGATTGGGATGTGTAACTACGATAACTCAGTATTTAAGTTGAACTCATTTCCATACTTGATGTTACAAAGTGCGCAAAAGTCATTTAACATCCCACAAGTAAGACATCGGTTTAATCAATTTGAAGAAGCCGTTAAAACACAAAATCATTTAATCATAATTGGATATTCGTTTTCTAAAGATGATAACCATATCCATCGAATTGTAGAAACCGCCTTGAAATCAAACACACAGGTGTTTTATTTCAACTATGACAATCGTAATACAATCCCAAAACGTTTAAATACAAAATGCTTTTATAATATCCCCTATTATCATAAAGGGATAAAAGAAGGAGACGCATTAATTAGTTACATAAATAATCATATAGAATAAAAGTAAGGAAGGGATGAAAAGATACAAACGGCAGAAGAAAAAGTAAAGTATTTAGAGAAAGTCTCAGAGTTAAATCAATTTCGGTATAAGGTGATTGTCGCATGTGAGGCAAACTTAGTAGAACAAGTAGAAACTGAAAAGTTATCGTCTACATCGTTTACCGATGTGATTAATACTGTGATTTACCAACCACGTAACGCAGAACAAAACTATACCTATAAACTGTATCAAGATGACACAACCGGTGAGTTTGTTTTTGGCCGCATCATTGTTTCGAGAGATTATTCAACGGAAACCGTTAATAAGAAATTTGTTACGTTACAATTACCACCTGATATTAATGAACACTTTGATGAGTTGAAAAATATCATAATGTTGTTTATTCACCAGAAAAGAAATCATATGAGGGAACTAAGAAATCATTATTATTATTTTCGATAGCTTTCTTCGTTTTTGGTGTTTTTGGCTTTATGTACATCGCTGAGTATGATATGGAAACCGCTTTACTCACATTTCTAAGCTTAGGCTTTTTTGGAATGATTTTATTAGGATTAAAAAGCATCATTGAGTTATTACAAGCCATTCGTGATCAATAAAACAGAAAGAAGTGACAACATGTTTAACCTATTAGGAAAATATAGCCCGGTGTTATTAAAAATTGCGATATTCTTTTTAGCGTTACCAGCATTATTTATTATTGGTTTCTTAGTCTATAATATAATTACTGGAGTACTTACGACTATATCTATGTGGTATCTATACCCTATTTATGGATTTGTTAGTATGGCGGCTATTGTATTTATCTTTGCTTTATGGACAAGTTATCAGATTGTATTACTTGTTGGAAAAAATAATTTTAAGAGTGACCAAGGCTATACAGGATGTCATCAATTGATGACACGGTTATTCCTTATCGACGTTTTATTTTTCGTTCAAATGCCGTTTTGGTTTATGGTCGCAGACGGCGAAGATGCGCCAGGATTAATCATTTTAATGGCGTATATTACAGGCAGTATTTTTACATAATCTTTTATCGTGGCGTTGGTTAAACGCACGATAACATCATAAAATTAGTGAAAGGGGATATTATGAGAACAGTTATAATTGTTGTACTGAGCACATTTTTATTAACATTAGTAGGGTGTCAAGATAATGAACCAATGACAGATTTAGAACACTGTGAGGTGCAAAGTGATTGTGAGGTCATGATAAAAGGGACCTATTTATCTGTGTCTAACTTCTTTGAGGAAGAATCGATTACTGACTGGCAAATGACGTCACAAGAGTTTGATCAGGTCAGTGACATTCTTAAAGACTTTAGTGAGTTACCGTTTGGATTTGAGAGACACATTTTTGATGTGATTGAATTGTTAAAAGATGATTCGTCATTAGTTATTGATGGATTTGATGAAAACTCACTATGGGATCTTGCTGCACCGTTAAGAGATGCTAAGGTCTTGTATGATTTGCCAGAACTAACAGAGATTAACAATAATTACCAACACTCTTTTGAGTTCAATAATAATTATATTGTCTACCGTAGAAGTGAGAATATTTTTCGCGTTATGATTTATAAGAATATTTATGATGACACCGATATAGAACTCATTTTTGATGCGGATGTTAATACCTTAGAAAAGACCTTACGCTTTAGTAGCTACATCATTGATGAAATGTATCATCAAAACTTTGATGAGTTTATAGCCTTATATAAATCTAATACTCAGTTTACATCAGATATCGCTGAGTATACGTTTAATAAAAATGAAGAGAATCTTAAATTTAATAACTATAGTGTTAAAGTTGATTACTTAGATAAAGACGTGACTTCATTGAGACTTTATTCATTGGAAGAGATAACGAATTATTACTTAAACGTAAACTATGACACAAATGCAGTTACATACAGTTTAACCGACCTTGATGAGACGGATAACTTTGATGACACAGTCATGGAGTATGATTTAGAATTGAGTACATTGAATAAACAGTCTTACCCACCTGTGATAACACAAGATGATATGGTACAAGGTAACTATACTCAGGATGGACAAGTTATTTTTCCAATGGGTGTTCAAAACCAGTCTTTTTGGGATGTATTCTCAGACAGATACCATAAGTTACTAAATCAAACATAATTAACTGATGAAAGGTGATATCGATGACAATAGAAGCTGTTGAATTTATACAACAGTTTAGAACGCCATTTTTTGATCTCTTCTTCAATTTTATATCGTTTCTCGGTGAAGAAACGATGTATATGCTTGTCTTAGCCATTGTCTATTTTGGTATTGATAAGACAAAAGGAGAGTTTTTAGCCTTTATGTTATTTACTGCGGGGTTTTTAAATGGATTACTCAAAGGATCAATCGGCGCACAGCGCCCATTTGAAAAGTATCCTGATCGCGTGACCAACTTGCGCCCCCAAACCACTGGTGGGAGTAGTTTCCCTAGTGGACATACACAACATTTTACGACCTTTTTAATGGGTGGAGCTTTACTATTAAAACAAAAAAAATATATCGCTATTGCGATTGGTATGGGTCTTTTAATGGGATTGAGTCGACTTTATTTAGGTGTCCATTTCTTAGAAGATGTCTTAACGTCTGTTGTTCTTGGAGTCATTACTGCTTATATTGGGTTCTATATCTTTTTTACCTTTTATAGATACAGACTACATATGTATCTCGCGGGATCAATCATTGCGTTGTTAGTACTGTTTGTGATTGACTCACATTATTATGTTAGTGGGATTAGTTTGTTTATTGGCTTTACACTCGCAATGATTTTTGAACATAAACTCGTTAATGTTCGGTTTGATCCCAAACTAAGTCACCGTATTACCCGCGTTGTTGTGGGTCTTATTGTGTTAGGTGCAACGCAAGCACTCTTTAGTGCGATTACGGATAATGTTTATGTTGAAGCGTTATTTAATGTCTTTTTAGTCTTTATTGGCTTTGGGCTTTATCCGATGATGATTAAACTCATGCAAGACCGTAAACAAGTTAAAAATCCACGTAAATAATCGATTAATGTGTATCTGGAGGATATTATGAACAGAACCCCGGTAATGGATGCCACTAGAAAAGTAAAGCGTGATATTGGAAAAGTTTTCGGTGATAATTTTTTAAAAATAATTACCGAAATAATTCTTAATGCAGATGATAGTTATAATCGTCTTGAAGAATCACATCGTAGGGGAAAATCTCATCGAATTTTGATGAGACTTCATCGGAAAAGACGGGTATATGAAGTAATTGATCAAGCAGAAGGCATGACCAGTGACACCATGCAAAAGATATTCAGTCGGTACGGGGGAGACTATAGTGGAAGTGAGTCAAATAAAGCAGTCCGGGGTTTATTTGGTCAAGGTGCTAGTGATGTTATGTTTCTCAGTGCCTTTCATAACTTTCCCGCATATATGGTAAGCATAAAAGATAATACAGCTAGTAGAATTGATTTTTATTTTGATCACCAAAAGGAAATTCAAGTTAACGTTTTAGAAGACGATATTGACTATTTAAGACAAAAATATAGTATTATTGACAGCGGCACGTATGCATTTTTTGGTATACCGAAACATGTTAAGATACCAAAGCAAAAGAAAATTAAAGAAGCGATTGAATCATTCTACATGTTACGGTATATCCTTAGTAATCCGTATCGTCAAGTCATATTATATGATGATGAAATTAAGCATCGTTTAGATTCTAGGGAGTATTTAATTAATGACGAGAAGATCCTTTTAAAAAATAAGCGTATGCAGTTAACTTTTGATGACTATAAATTACAATCTGTTTTAACACTTTATGAGAAGAAACCAAGTGCATCCCCAAAAATCATAATTAAAGATGAAAATAACGTGGTCTTTGATGAGACTTTATTTGGTTTAGAACATACGCATGGGGCTAGTTATATCGCGGGAGAATATGTAATTCATGGTATTAGTGATGTTTTAAGAGAGAAGTTAAATGCCAAGGAACCTGAAGAAATTTTAAGAGATTCCCGTGATGGGTTTGATCGAAGACATCGATTTACAAATCATATGTACCATCGGGTTATCAATGTCTTAAGAGATGTTATAGAAAAGTTTAATATTGAGCGGGAGAGTATATCTTATTCTTTGAATACCAATAAAAAGTTATTAGATGCCTTAAAAAAAATTAATAGCTATTTTAACGAGTTAAAACTTTCCCGAATCGGTGGATTAGATAAAGGCCTAAGTGCCCCATCAGAAGGATTAAGATTTGCGCGACCAGAAATCAATATAACACGCCGTAAAACATATGCTTTACAATTGTTCATAAACACTGATGATATTGAACCCAAAGAGACCATTCTTTTATCGGCTAGATCCAATAATGATATTGATATTGAAACAAGTGAGATAACCTATCAAGAAGATGATATTAAATATGATAATTTGGTTATCAAATATGTTATTATCAAAGGGAAACGGATTACCAAAAAGCCCATTACCTTAGAAGCTGTCTACAAAAACCTTTCAGCAACAGTATTAATTAATGTCGTAAACGAAAAGATAATCTATCCTGAAAATGGCTTGGAGTTTATTCCAAAAAGAAAATATATAAACCCAAGTAAAACGACAAATCTTAACTTATGGTTTGATACAGCGTTTATTCCATTAAAATCACGTGTTATTATCAAAAGGGAATATGAAAGTCAATTGTTCAATGACAATGAGTCATTTACGCTAGACAAAGAGCATCTAGTGACAGAAACTATTGGCAATATAAAAGTGTCTGTAACATCACATGATTATATGGAAAAAATTGTTGTGAAAGCCACGGTCAAAGACATTATCACCGAATCAGTAATATATGTCAAAGAACCCAAGGATAAAGATGATGGTGCGGATGGTCTATTAAGTAAGCTAGAGTTGGTGTTTGACCCCGGACATTGGCAAGCCAACGTCATTGAAGATCGCGGAATTCTCCAGATTAACGGAAGTCATGTCATTAATAAGACGATTATGGGAAACTTAAAGAAAAAGGATCAAAAAACACCTGATTTTGATGGTAGACAACTTAATTATTTATATGAGTTAATTGCTTTTGAAAGCGCAAAACTCTATGTTGAAGATAAATATCAAGGCGACCAACAAGATTTTGAACAATTATCAAGTGAAATTCAAGAACACAAAACCTTTGTCTATCAAGGATTAATAGACAATTAGTTATGGTCCATTGAAAAAAATATTGAAATATTAATAATACGAACTATCTATAGATTATGGATTCATAAGCACATGACTCTCTTAACCTGTTTATATTTGTTATAATTAAGATGAGGTGATCACATTGAAAGATTATTCAGATGACATTAAAAAGCTTAGTAAAGAATCATATTATGTCACACAAGAAAATGGGACTGAACGCCCATTTGAAAACAAATATGATCAACACTTTGAAGAGGGAATCTATGTTGATATTGTATCAAAAGAGGTGTTGTTCTCTTCAAAAGATAAGTTTGATGCCCACTGTGGGTGGCCAAGTTTTACCAAACCTGTGGAAGCTTCAAAGGTTAAAGAAACGGCTGATATGTCTCATGGGATGGTAAGAACGGAAGTCAGAAGTCAAGCTGCTAATTCTCATTTAGGACATGTTTTTGATGACGGACCAAATGGTCATTTACGGTATTGTATCAACTCTGCGGCCTTAGAATTTATCCCAAAAGATAAGATGAAAGAAAAAGGATACGAAGAGTACTTAAAACTTTTTGAAGAATAGTCACAGTTTGTGGCTATTTTTTCAATAATAATTTTGTGCTTTTAGACAATATCTTTTATAATGGACATAAGGGCGTGATAATATGTCAAAAATAGTCTTATTAAATGAAGAAATTAGTAACTTAATTGCCGCAGGTGAAGTCGTTGAAAATATGGCAAGTGTCGTGAAAGAACTTGTTGAAAATGCGATTGATGCGAACAGTACAAGTGTTCAAGTTGATTTATTAGAAGAAGGATTAAAAAGCATTGAAGTTACTGACAATGGCGAAGGAATGCGTAAAGATGATTTGTTCTTATCGATTAAACGCCATGCGACGAGTAAAATAAAGACCCAACATGATTTATTTCATATTCAGTCACTCGGGTTTAGAGGAGAAGCTTTACCATCGATTGCGAGCGTAAGTGAACTTGAGATGATTAGTGGGAATGGTGAAACAGCCCATAAAATGCAGGTCAAAAATGGGCAAGTCATTAACTTAGAAACCCATGCCCCAATCCAAGGGACACGGATTACAGTCAAGAACTTATTTTATAATACGCCTGCTCGGCTCAAACACTTAAAAGCGACGTTAACCGAACTCAGTTATATTGTTGACTACATAAATAAAATGGCATTAAGCCATCCTGAGATTCGCTTTGTATTAACGAATAATCATAAGGCACTGTTTCAATCGACCGGTGATGGGGATATCTTAAAAGTCTTAAGTGAAATCTATCCCTTAGAAGTGATTAAAAATATGCGCTATTTTGAAAATGAAAATAGCTATTTTAAGATATCGGGATATTTAACTAAACCGTTTATCCACCGTTCAACGCGTAAACATATGAGTGTGATTGCGAACGATCGCATGATAAAAAATAATAGTTTATTAAAAGCAATCACACAAGGATATAATACATATTTACCAATCGGTAAATACCCGATTGTCGCATTATTTATTGAGATGGATCCGTTATTAATTGATGTTAATGTTCATCCTCAAAAACTTGAAGTTAAACTAACAGAAGAACGCACGTTAAGACAGTTAATTATCCAAACTCTACAAAGTAAACTACGTTCCTTAGACTTGATTCCGGATGTTAAGAAGAAAGCACGCAAAGATGACAGTGCCCAAGAAACGCTCGACTTAAGAGAAACAAAGCCAGTCCAAGAAGGACCAAAAACAGTCACGTCATATAAAGACTTTAAACAAGATAAGGCACCTGTTACACACATTGAAGAAACGCCTCAGACGGAGTATGCTAAAACACAAGACGCATTAGAACACCTTGATTCATCAAAGGTACCTGACAGCTTAGAAATCAAAACCCCATTAAGTCGACTTGAGTATATTGGACAATATTTAGGGACATATTTAGTCTGCCAAAATGAAACGGGACTCTATTTAATCGATCAACATGCCGCCGCAGAACGGATTCGGTACGAACGATACTATGCTAATATGGGAAGTGCTAAAATTGAACAAAAACCGTTATTACTCCCAATTGAACTTGAAGTATCGAATGATGAGATTATTGCCCTTGAAGAATCATTACCCATTATTCACAAACTGGGATTAACCTTAGATATTAAAGATAACAAACTGTTCATGACCCATGTCCCGACATGGTTTTTAGAAGGGTTTGAAGAAACGTACGCAGAAGAGATTATTAAACAGATTTTAAATGAAGAAGACGTGAGTATCGCGATGATACGCGATCCTCTCGCAAAAGAGTTGTCATGTAAACATTCGATTAAAGCCAATCACTATATTAATGAAGGTGAAATTGAACAACTCCTACGTGATTTAGAACACTGTAACAATCCTTATACCTGTCCGCATGGACGGCCTGTTACCATCCGGTTTACCCAACAAGAGATTGAAAAACTCTTTAAAAGGATACAATCATGATCGTCTGTATTGTCGGACCAACAGGTATTGGAAAAACTGAGCTTTCCTTACAACTTGCGAAACACTATGACACAGAAATCATTAGTGGCGATAGTGTTCAAGTCTATAAGGGCTTAGACATTGGTAGTGCAAAAGTAAGTGAAGAAGAACAAGCTGAGGTAAAACATCACTTGATTGATATCTTTTCACCGGATAAACAATATAGTGTCGCGTTATTTCAATCGATGGTGAGAAAAAAGATCAGCGAGTTTCAGGATAAAGGATTAATGCCTTTAATCGTTGGCGGAACAGGCTTATATATTAAAAGTGTGTTATATGATTATGACTTTACAGACGCAAGACGTAATGAAGACATGTTAAAACAATACAATGACTATTCAAATGAAGCCTTACATGATGTACTTAAGGAAAAAGATCCAAAACAAGCCAAGAAATATCATCCGAATAATCGTAAGCGTGTGTTACAAGCCATCTCAAGGGCAGGATCAAATAAAATGTCACAGAACACCAATAAAGATACTAAAGTCTATGACTATCTTATGATTGGTTTAACAATGGACCGTCAAAAACTTCATCAACGTATTGAAAAACGCGTTGAACAGATGTTTGAAGAAGGGTTAGTTGAAGAAGTGAAACAACTTTATCCTTATAAGGATGAAAGTTATGCCCTTGATGCGATTGGCTATAAAGAAATAATTGCCTATCTAGATGGAGAGATGACATGTGAAGAAGCGAAAGAGCGTATCATTATTCACACACGACAATTAGCAAAAAAACAGTATACGTTTTTCAGAAATCAACTTGACGTCACGTGGGTCAATAAAGATAACTTTGATGATGAACAATCATTATTACAGCACGTGATTGATCTCATCGATAAAAAATAATCGTTTTAATGTAAAATTTAGTTTGTAAATGTTATGATTAAGTGGGATGGAAAGTGATGACCTTAACATCTCTTATGTCACTCTAAAGAGGGTGTTTAAGGACAACTCCTTAATGATTTATGATGATAAATAATTCATCGGTTACTTAAAAATTGTACATGTTTCAAAAGAACATTTAATACTATGAATAAACGCTATAAACGATTCAACTACGAGGTGAAATTATGGCTAGAAACTTAAAAACATACCAATTTCAAAACGGGATTACCTTACGTAATCCATTCGTCTTAGCACCAATGACTACGTACTCTTCCAATGCCGATTTAACGTTATCACAAGAAGAAGAGGCGTATTATCGTGCACGCGCTAAATCCTTTGGCATGATTATTACTGCCGCAACGGCTGTGAATAAAAATGCACAAGCGTTCGAACATCAAATCACAATCCGTGATGACCGGTATATAGAATCGATGACACGACTCGCTAATGCGATTAAAGAAGAAGGGTCTGTTGGGGTATTACAACTTCATCATGGTGGCCGCATGTGTCAACCAAATCTCTTTAAGAACCAACGGATTGTTGCGCCAAGTGCTGTAAAGGCAGAACGTGAGTTTGCGGTGACCCCTGAAAAACTTAAAATCAGTGAAATCTATGATATCATTGATGACTTTAAAGATGCGACAAAGCGGGCGTTACAGGCTGGTTTTGATGGGGTTGAGTTACATGGGGCAAATACGTACTTAATCCAACAATTCTTTAGTCCGCATTCGAACAGACGAATAGATGAGTTTGGCGGAAGTGTTGAAAAACGGATGCGTTTTATTCGTTTGCTTGTTGATGCGGTGTTAGAAGTCAAAGAAGAAGCGGACCGTCCATTTATCGTTGGCTATCGCTTTAGTCCTGAGGAAATTGAAGAACCAGGAATTACATTAAACGATACTTTACAGTTAGTTGATTATTTAAGTGAGACACACTTAGATTATTTACATATATCAATTGGACACTATGATAAAGCAAGTTTACGTGATAAAACAGACAGTACCCCTGTTGTCACCAAAATACAAAGCGTCTTACAAAATAAGATCCCATTAATCGGGGTTGGCGGGATCCATAGTTTAAAAGATGTCGAGCTTGCGAACCGTTTAGGATATGACTTATATGCCTTAGGTATGGGCGCGCTCGCAGATCCTGATATTCCTAACAAACTGATTAATGAAGCGCCATTAAAAAATACTATTGATGAAGCGTCAGTCTTACCGAAGCCATTAAAAGAGCGCTTAAAACATTGGGGCGACGGCTTAGAAAAACGCGGATACAAAATAAAATAACGACACTGTCGTTATTTTTTTGACTTATTTATATGTCAAACTTGACATATTGTGCATTATTGCGTACACTAATTATGGTGATAAAAATGAATGATTTTATTAAAGCAATGATGTTAAAAGAATTGATGACTGAAGAGATGATTATTGGCTACCGTTTTAAAAAGAAACTAAACCAACAAGGGATTACTGTTTCTAATGGTTCGATTTACTTGCATTTGGGGAACTGGTTTGATGCGGGGTACGTAACCAAGAAAAAAGCAGGAAAAACCGTTGAGTATCATCTGACATTATTAGGAAAAGAGATGTTATTTCAACATATAAAAACCGTACCTAAAGATATTGAAACACAAATGCGAGCAATAGCGGCGCTTGTGCCAAACACGAATTGGCAGAAGAAGGAAGATGTATCAATGTTTTTAAATGAGTTAAACAAAGCTAAGAGTTTAACAAACGATTATTGGGAGACATTATGATTTTAATTATTGGTGGCACTGGGACAGTTGGGAAACATGTTGTTGCTTTTTTAAAGAGTAAGAATCTAGCATATAAGTTAGGACTGTATCATTCGCATAAAAATGATGATAAACAGGTACCAATCGTGCCCTTTGACTTTGATGATCAGTCAACCTACGATGATGCTTTAAAAGAGGTTGACGATGTCTTTTTTATCAGACCACCACAGATCGGTGATCCTAAAGCCTTTTATCCTTTTATAGATGCGAT
Organism: Candidatus Izemoplasma sp.; assembly: GCA_036172455.1. Taxonomy (NCBI): domain Bacteria; kingdom Bacillati; phylum Mycoplasmatota; class Mollicutes; order Candidatus Izemoplasmatales; family Candidatus Izemoplasmataceae; genus Candidatus Izemoplasma; species Candidatus Izemoplasma sp. The sequence continues at coordinate 47,039 of JAXKVY010000002.1, read as the reverse complement.
GAAACAACGTGAGATAAAACATGTGGTGTTCTTATCGCTAATGGGTGTTGAAAAAAATCCGATTCCACCCCACGGTAAAATCGAAAAATATATTAAGAAACAATTGATTCCATATACCTTTATACGACCGAGTTTCTTTATGGAAAATCTCATCACACCACATGGAAAAGATATTAAAGAAACAGACTGCATTGTTATTCCAGCAAAAAATGCGAAAACCAGTTTTATCTCAGGTAAAGATATCGGAGAGGTTATTGGAACGATTTTTTTAGAGCCTCAGAAACATGCCAATAAAGCATATACACTTACAGGTAAAGAAGCCTTAACCTACCATCAAGTAGCGGACCTTTTTACGGATGGTTTAGGACGCCAGATTAGATACACAAGCCCAAATTTTTTGCGTTATTATCGGCATATGCGAACGCGTCATTTCGACCGTAAATACATTATAGTAACGATATTTTTATACATTATGACCCGGCTCAATACTGCAAGTGATGTCACAAATACGGTAAACAGTTTGCTTAAAAAAGACCCTGAAACGATGAAAGCATTTATTGAACGCCACCAAGAGGTTTGGCAATAAAAAAAGATAATCACTTTAATATGATTATCTTTTTGTGTGTTTAATATCTCTTGGTAAATACTTTAAGTAGGGCTTCATATAGTCATCAAATTGAAGCTTTAACTGCGTAAGCGTTTCGCCATCAAAATGAATTAAGTGAGGGTCGTCTTTCATTGCTTGTGATGTACTTTCATTATCTTCGTTATACTTTAAGAAAGTCGTAGGTGAATACCTGTCACATTGTAAGTTAAGTTGGTAACGACTGGTTAGGTTTTGATTAATCACAAAGCCGACCGTGGCAACCTCTTTACTAAGTATTTTATATTCTTCATAATTACAAATACAAACGGATAATTCACTTGGAATATCGGAGAAACGTTTTCCATATTGGTCGCCATTGAAGGATCTGATGGTGACTAAATCATTGGCTAATTCGGCTTGAGTGAACACCTTTAAATCGACATGCTTAAAAACGTGGTTAACATATTCGTTTGGTTTTTGTCGTGTTGTCAATGTCTTATACGGGTTAAAATAATATGCATTAACCAAGTATTCAAACAACTCATATTTACCATTATAGACTTGTCCCATTAAGCAAAAGACTTTTTTCATACTACACCACTATCCTTTATAATCATTATAAATAAGAATGGTGACTTTGTCATTAATTATGCTCAAAATACAAAAATGGGCTGTTTAGGAAACAATAATATGATACAATAATATCAGGTGATTAAAATGAACAATCAATTTCAATCGAAACGCAATCCCGTTTACGCTAGAAACGGTGTTGTCGCAACAAGTGAAGGGTTAGCGGCACAAGCAGGAAAATCAATTTTAGAACGCGGCGGAAATGCTATTGATGCGGCTGTTGCCACTGCGGCAGCGTTAACCGTTGTCGAACCAACATCGAATGGTATTGGCAGTGACTGTTTTGCGTTAGTCTATACGAATGGTAAACTTCATGGGATGAACGCAAGTGGGTATTCCTCACGCAATATTACGATAGATAAAGTAAAAGAGCGTGGCTATAAATCAATGCCTGCGACAGGGATAGAATCAATCACTGTCCCAGGAACGCCAAGAGGCTGGGCAAGACTCATTGAAAAATGGGGGAACCTGTCTTTAGAAGAGGTTATGCAACCAGCGGTTGATTTAGCCCGTCATGGCTTTTTAATTTCAGAGACAGTTGGCTATTATTATGAACGTGCCATAAAAGCGTATACAAAACAGAATACATCAGAAATGTATCAAACCTTTTATGATGTCTTCACAAAAGATCAAGCTCCTTATAAGGCCGGTGAATTCTTTAAAAGTGAAGCGCACGCAAAAACCTTAGAAGCAATCGCAAAGACCGGGGCTAAGAGTTTTTATGAAGGTGACTTAGCTGATAAAATTGTGGCTTTTATGGAAAAACATCATGGCTTTATTGATCATGATGATTTAAAAAACTTTGATGTTGAATTTGTCGAGCCTATTTCAGTCAACTATAAAGGGATTGATGTCTACGAAATCCCGCCTAACGGGCAAGGCATCACAGCGCTTATGGCGCTCAATTTATTAAAAGAGGATAGGTTTATCAAGCGGGATGTAATCACGCTTCACAAACAAATAGAAGCCTTGAAAATTGCCTTTAGCGATACCTTAAAATATGTAACGGATCCTAACTTTATGTCAATGGATATGACTTTTTTACTGAGTGATGACTATGTTAATTTACGTAAAAAAGACATTAAAAAAACAGCGCATAAGCCAGACCCGATAACCTATGAATCTAGTGGGACTGTTTATTTAGCGACGGCGGATAAAGATGGCAATATGGTCTCATTTATTCAAAGTAATTATATGGGATTTGGTAGTGGTATTGTGATTGATGATACTGGAATTGCGATGCAAAATAGAGGACATACATTTAAATTAGATCCTGAACATGACAATAAACTCGCGCCAAGAAAACGCACCTATCATACGATTATTCCAGGATTTTTAATGAATGGCAAAACCCCAATTGGCCCTTTTGGTGTCATGGGTGGGTTTATGCAGCCACAAGGACACTTACAAGTAGTTATGAATTTAGTTGATTTTAAAATGAATGCTCAAGAAGCCTTGGATGCCCCCCGATTTCGTTGGGATAAAGACTTGAAAGTCGCCTTAGAACATCAATTTGACCAATACATTGCCCAACAATTAACAGTCAAAGGACATCAGATTACGTATGATGTATATTCGGGTGGATTTGGTCGTGGCCAAATCATTAGACAGATTGATGATGGCTACGAAGTAGGCACAGAAACAAGATGTGATGGGACCATTGCCTACTATTAGGTGGAACTTGAGATGACAAACAAAGAAAGAATGTTGAGTAAACACTTATATGTTGGTGATGATGAGTTAAAAAAACTCGCCAATAAGGCAAGAGACTTACTTGATGAGTTTAATAAAACGCCCTATCGAAACTATGAAAAACGGAAAGGTATCATCAAATCATTGTTTGGTAAGACCCCTAATGATTTTTATGTACATAAGCCGTTTTATTGTGATTATGGGTTTAATATTGAAGTCGGAGAACACTTTTATTGTAATTTTAACTGTGTCTTTTTGGATGTGGGTAAAATTACGATTGGAGATAATGTTATGTGTGGACCGAATGTTCAGATTTATACCGCGACTCACCCGATAGATAGTCGTGTTAGAAATGAAGGGTATGAATATGCTTTACCTGTAACCATTGAAGATGGTGTATGGATTGGTGGTGGGGCAATAATTAACCCTGGTGTAACGGTTGGACAAGATGCGATTATTGCTTCTGGCGCTGTGGTTACAAAAAATGTTCCCGCCAATACAATTGTTGGTGGCAACCCGGCGAAACTGATTCGTCAGATTACCAAAGAGGACCAGATGTATTGGGAAAACGAAAGACAAAAATATCATAACCAATAAAAAAAAACGGTAATTTACCGTTTTTTTGGTAGAATTTGTTTGACTAAGCGGTATATTCCATATAGAATACCCGTAGGTATTGCAACTATGATGGCTAATACTACAATAAGTATGGCGAGTAGAACATACAATATTGCTAAAATAATATCAATAATAATCATTAAAACACCTCATTATTGATGCGTGTAGTTATTAAAGCCACCTTCTAATATATAAATATCAGAAAATCCATCACGAATCATTTTCTTTGCTAATCGTTTACTTTTACGACCATTTTGGCAATAAATATAAACCGACTGGTCTTTGCGTAAGCGGGAATATTTTCCTACAATTTGGCTTTTTTTAAAGTTGCGTGCCCCTTTGATTTTATCCTTGTCATAGGCATCTTTCTTACGGACATCAATAAGTTGCCCCTTACGCATGTTGTTTTCAAAAGTTTCTTGATCGATAATATGCAGTTTACTGCGATCAAGATTTTGATAACGCATCAAAAGCCATCCAAATCCAAGTCCTAATGCAATCGCTAAAACAATATCTATCCAATCCATGATATCACGCTCCTATAATGCATTATAAGACTGTTCTACGGCCTTGTCAATCTTTTTAAAAGGATGAAACACAGAAAGATTTATGAAATCCTAAAAGAGTCCGTCGTAACTATTTACAAATAGTGTCTTTTCCTATATAATATTATCTATGGCTAGGAGCGTGAAAAAATATGACAAATTCAAATAGCTTTAAAACTGGAATGACAATCCAGTCAGAGGGTAATTTATATACAATTTTAGAGTTTCAACATGTGAAACCAGGAAAAGGACCGGCATTCGTGCGGTCTAAACTTAAAAACTTACGTACTGGGGCTATTATTGATAAAACATGGCGTGCTGGAGAAAAAGTAGAAACAGCACATATTGATAAAAATGCAATGGTATATTTATATGCTGATGGTGATCGACATGTGTTTATGAATAATGAAACGTACGAACAAATTGAAATTTCTGAGAAACAAATTGAATATCAGCTTAACTTTATCGTTGAGAATATGGAAGTTAACGTCATTTCTTTTGAAAAAGAAATCTTAGGTGTTGATATTCCAGAAAAAGTAACTTTAGAAGTAACACAAGCAGACCCTGCAGTGAAGGGGAATACAGCACAAAGTGCTACGAAAGATTGTGTTGTTGAAACGGGCTTTGAATTACAAGTTCCATTGTTTGTTGAAAAGGGTGACAAAATTGTTATCAATACAAGCACAGGAAAGTATGATACCCGCGCATAAAGGAGTGAACGCAATTGGATTATTCCGCCAGGTTTTTACTTAATTTTAAAGACGTACAGCCAACCATGTTAGTATTCATGGTGATCTTTTTGATGGTGAGTGCGTTTTTCAGCATGAGTGAAACCATCTTTTCAAGTGTCAGTCCAATCCGTTTAAGAACGTATATTGAGGATGGGCGTAAAGGCAGTAAGAAAGCATTATGGATTACCGAAAACTTTGATAGAACAATCACTACAATCTTAGTTGGAAACAACTTAGCTAATATCGCACTTGCAACATTGAGTGTTAGTGTCTTTTCTGTTATATTTAATGGAAATGAAACAATCGTTAATGTGATGAACACCGTAGTGATGACCATTATCATCTTAATTTTTGGGGAAATCATCCCAAAAAGTTTTGCGAAAATTAATGCTGATAAACTCGCCTTGTTAACAAGTCAGATTTTGTATGTCGTGATAGTGGTTTTAAAACCTATCACATGGATTTTTATTAAAATAAAGAATAGTATCTTAAATGATAATCGAGAATTTTTAGTCAGTGTCACGGGAAATGAGTTAGTCACCATTATTGATACAATGGAAGAAGAAGGAGCAATCGATCAAGAAGAAGCACAAATGTTACAAAGTGTACTCGATCTTGGCGAAAAACGGGTTGGAGATATTATGACCCCACGTGTGGATATGGTCGCGATTGATATCGAAGATGATACGATTGATGATGTGAAAGCACTCTTCTTTGAACATCAGTTCTCGCGGTTACCTGTTTTTAAAGAAAGTCGAGACAATATTATTGGAATCTTGCATGAACGGGATTTCTTTGCCAGTATCATTCAAGATAAACCACTTGACATTCGTAAAATGATGCAAAGACCTATGTATGTTTCAAAAAGTATGCGTGTAGATACCTTAATTGAACTCTTACAACGTGAAAGTTTACACTTGGCTGTTGTGAGTGGTGAATATGGGGGAACCAGTGGTATTGTCACAATGGAAGATGCCCTTGAAGAACTTGTTGGTGAAATATATGATGAACATGATGAAATTGAAGAAGTATTCATCAGTCCAATCGATGAAAACACCTATGGCATTAATGCCGATATTGATATAGAAGATTTATTTGAAGATTTAGATATAGGAAATCCACCTGAAACCCATTATGCTTCACTTGGTGGATGGCTCTACGATGTTATGGAAGAGATTCCAGAGGTCGATGAGACGTATACTTTAATTCAAGAAATACCAAATTTCGATCATGATGATGACGAACCGACTTACTTGACTTTAAAATTTGTCATTAAGGAAATGAAGGAACGTCGTATTAGTTACGTTATTCTAACGATTAACGAGGCCTTAGAATAGAAAAGAGGGTTTCCTCTTTTTCTTAATGTATGGAGGTGAAACAATGGAAAGATTACAAAAAGTGATTGCCCACAGTGGCCTAACATCACGTAGAAAAGCAGAAGAGATGATTACTGATGGACGGGTAACTGTCAATGGTGATACCGTGACAGAACTGGGCACCAAAGTCACCTCAAAGGATGTTGTGATGGTCGATGGGAAACCAATCAAAAAAGAAGAACATGTCTACTATGTCTTATATAAACCACGCAATGTCATCAGTACCACCGATGATGAATTAGATCGAGAAACTGTATTAAACTATATACAAACAGAAAAACGCATATACCCAGTTGGGCGTTTGGATTTTGACACCTCGGGTGTTTTACTCTTAACCAACGATGGGGAGCTAACCAATTTACTGATTCATCCAAGTCATAACTTAGAAAAAGAATACGAAGTAACGGTTAAAGGGTTTTTACGTAAAGAGGAATCGAAAACCTTATGCCGTGGTATAAAGTTAGATGGAACAATGACTAAAAAAGCTAAAATAATGGATGTATCCTACAATACAAACAAAGAAATTTCACATTGCCGGATTATTATTACAGAAGGAAGAACCCATCAAGTGAAAAGAATGTTTGAAAGTGTAGGGCACCCTGTGTTATCATTGAAAAGGGTCAGGTTTGGACCTGTCACTTTGAAACACTTACGAGTCGGCGAATATCGCCGCATCACGCCTCATGAGATTAAACAATTAAGACATCAGGCAAAACATTAGTGAAATCATTGTGTAAATATTAAATTATTTGTTATAATAAAAATTGGTCATAAATGAGGTGAGACGATGCCAACTGTTCAAATTGCCATAGATGGTCCAGCGGGAGCTGGTAAAAGTACTGTTGCAAAACATGTTGCAAAACATTTGAACATCACCTATATTGATACTGGTGCAATGTATCGAGCAATTACGCTCAAAGCACTACAATTAAATATTGACTTAGATGATGCAAAAAGTTACATATTCGTCAAAGACACCGCATTTCAATTTAATGATCATCACATTTATATGGATGGCGTTGATGTATCCGCTAAAATCCGTGAAACAAATGTGACTGCTCATGTCTCAAAAGTCTCATCAGTTCCGTATGTCAGACAAGCTTTAGTCGCCTTACAACGCGACTTAGCAAAAACAGAGTCTGTCGTAATGGATGGAAGAGATATCGGGACAAACGTCTTAGTTGACGCAACCCACAAATTCTTTTTGACCGCAACAATTGATGAGCGGGCAAGAAGACGTTATTACGATAACTTGAATCGTGGGATTAAAAGCAACTTAGATGATATTAAAAAGGATATTGCCAGACGTGATTATTTAGATACCACCCGGCAAGTGAATCCGTTAAAGCCTGCGGAAGACGCAGTGATTATTGATACATCCAACTTAACGCTAGATGAAGTTATTACTTTAATTATAGAAAATATTGGAGAGGTCGAAGAACATGGAATTTAAGATGACGATACCTAAGAGAGGTAAAATCGTAAAAGGAACAGTCTTTCTTGTGAAAGACAAAGAGTGCTATGTAGACATCAAAGCACCGAAAGATGGAATTATTTATAAGGAGCATCTCACATTAGAAGAGATCGATTCTTGTAAAGATGTCGTAAATGAAGGAGATGAACTGGAGTTTAAAATCACAAATGTAGATGATGAAAGTTCACAGATTTTGTTATCACGTATCGCTGTGTTACGTCGTGAAAAACGTAAAGAGTTTGATGAATTTGCGAAAAAAGATGAAATCTTTGAAGCAAAAGTCGTGAAAACAAATAATCATGGACTTATCTTAAGATATAAAGGTGTTGAACTGTTTATGCCAGCGAGTCATATTGACGTGAAACGCGTTAGAATTGATGACTTTAAAGGTAAAACACTTGAGTGTAAAGTGATTGAACATAACAATCGTCGTAGTGTTGTTTCTCGTAAAGTTGTTTTAAGAGAAAAATTAAAACAAGAGAAAAAAGAAGAATACGACAATATTGAAGTTGGAGACGTCTTTACTGGTAAAGTAGTGAATGTCCTTGATTTCGGTGCGTTTATATCAATTGGTAAAAACGACGGGTTATTACACCGTAGTCAAATCTCACATTATCGTGTCAACAATGCGAAAGAAGTTATTAACGTTGGCGACGAAGTAAAAGTTGAAGTTATTTCAAAAGACAAAGGTAAAATTGGTCTTAGTGCGAAAAAACTGAAACCAACCCCTTGGCAAGAATTTGCTGAAGATCACAAAGTTGGCAATGAAGTCGAAGGTACAATTGTGAAAAAAATGGCTAACGCAATGTTATTAGAAGTTGCGAAAGAAGTTGTTGGGATCATGAATGAAAAAGATTATTCATGGAACCCGAAAGACAACTTAGCTGGTGAGGTTGAAGAAGGCGACACATTAAACGTTAAAATCTTAAGTATTGATACGAAAAAACGCCGCATGAGTTTATCGAAGAAGCATTTAGAATATAACCCATGGAAAGACGTTAGTGTCAAAGTTAACGAAGAAGTTAGCGGGACTGTTAAAGAAATTCAACAAAACGGTGCGATTGTCGAAGTACAAGGTGTTAACGCATTCTTGCCAATCGGAGAAATAAGCGATGAACATGTTGATGAAATTGCAAATCATATTAAAGTTGATGAAGCAATCAACGCACTTGTAACTGAACTTGACAAACGTAATTGGCACATGAAAATTAGCATCAAAGCCTTAAAGAACAAAAAAGAACGTGAAACGTTCAAACAATACAAAAAAGAAGAAAAAACAATGAACGCGCCAACACTTGGTGAAATGTTCAAAGAAAAATTTGACGATTTAAAAAATAACGAACACTAAGACACATACATAGGTGGTGGTGACTATGCTACCAACTGTCGCAATCGTCGGGCGTCCGAACGTAGGAAAGTCTTCCTTATTTAACCGTATTGTTGGTGATCGTTTATCCATCACTGATGATATGCCGGGCATAACCCGTGACAGAATTTACGCAAAAGCCGAATGGCTAACACAAGAATTTCATATTATAGATACAGGAGGCATCGATTTTAACGATGCCCCTTTTATCCATGAAATCAAATCACAAGCTGAAATCGCAATCGATGAAGCAGATGTGATTATTTTGTTATGCGATGTACGCACAGGGGTTACTGATGATGACATGTTCATTGCGAAGATGTTATACAAAGCTGATAAACCTGTTGTTGTCGCATTAAACAAAGCCGATAACAAAGAACTAACAGTTAATCAATTTGAGTTTTATAGTTTAGGACTAGGCGATCCAATCCCCGTCTCAACATTACATGGAATTGGTGTTGGTGACTTACTTGATGAGGTCTTAGACAAAATGCCAAAGATAGAAGAAGTTGACTATGCAGAAGACAGAATCCGTCTCGCATTAATCGGACGACCAAATGTCGGAAAATCCTCATTAACCAACGCGTTAGTTGGAAAAGACCGCGTTATCGTCTCTCCAATCAAGGGGACAACCCGTGATAGTGTTGATACCTTATTTACCTATTATGAACAAGATTATGTTGTGATTGATACAGCGGGATTACGAAAACGTGGTAAAGTCTATGAAAACGCCGAAAAATATTCTGTCTTACGGGCAATGAGCGCAATAGAACGCAGTGATATCTGTCTTATCATGATTGACGCCGAAACTGGCATCAGAGAACAAGATAAAAAAATCGCAGGTTACGCGGTTGACGCTAATAAAGGAATTATCATTGTTGTTAATAAGTGGGATGCAGTTGAGAAAAATACCCAAACCATGCAACGCTGGATTGAAGAAATTAGAGCGCATTTCCAATTTATTACCTACGCACCAATTGTCTTTGTCAGTGCACTCAAAAAACAACGACTCCATACCATATTCCCTGAAATCAATACTGTTTTCCACAACTATACACGTCGCGTACAAACAAGTGTCTTAAATGATGTCTTATTAGATGCGTTTTATGTCACGCCACCTAAATTACATAAAGGCGAGAAACTAAAACTCTTCTATGCGACACAAGTGAATACTAAGCCACCTACATTTGTCTTCTTTGTGAATAATGAACATGCGATGCACTTTAGTTATAAACGCTATTTAATCAATCGGCTCCGGGATGCTTTTGAATTTACCGGGACACCGATTAAAATCATATTAAGGAAGCGTGATTAGATGAAAATAACTGTCATTGGTGGAGGATCTTGGGGACTAGGCTTATCCACTGTCTTACATGAGAACGGACACGATGTCTTAGTGTATGATACCAACACAAAAATTATTGATAAGATTAATCGACTTCATATATGTTATCAGCTGAATGCTGATATCCCTAAAGCCATTAACGCCACAAACGATATAAAAGAAGCAGTTAATTATAGCAATGTTTTATTATTTGTTGTCCCAACAAAAGTTGTCAGGCAAGCACTTAAAGCAGTTAATCAAGAATTAACGGAAGCAAAACTATTCATAAACGCTGCCAAAGGGATTGAACCTAATACCTTTATGCGTATGAGTGAAGTATTTTATGATGAAATTGATAATGAATACATTGATGGATTTGTTGCCTTAAGTGGTCCAAGTCATGCTGAAGAAGTCATACAAAAAATGACCACCCTCGTTACAGCCGCAAGTGATAATGATGAAGATGCCTTATTTGTCCAACATCTTTTTCACAATCAAAACTTCTTTAGAGTCTATACATCAACCGATTTAAAAGGGGTTGAACTTGGTGGGGCATTAAAAAATATTTTTGCCTTAGCGAGTGGGTTAATTAGTGGTAAAGGACTAGGCGATAATGCTAAAGCTGCCCTGATTACCCGTGGCCTTTATGAAATGCGAAAAATTTATGAAGCATACGGAGCTAACCCAGAATCGTTATTAGGACTTACCGGTATTGGGGATTTAGTCGTTACGTGTACAAGCCAACATTCACGTAACTTTCAAGCTGGATATCAAATTGGTCATGGCAAAGACTTAGAAGAAACTTTAAACAACATGACCATGGTTGTCGAAGGTGTTAGAACTTGCGAGGCAGCCTATAACTATGGGAAAAAGTACGATTTAGATTTACCGATAATCAACGCCATTTATTCAATCGTGTTTGATAAAGTAGACCCTGAAAATGCGTACCAAACCCTGTTTGAACGCAGTCGTAAAAAAGAGTTGTAAAAACTCTTTTTTTTATGAAACAGGCGTTTACAAAATAGCAAAGCCAAGAAGTGAAACTTTATAGAAATTTATGTAAATATATGTGAAAGCGATATTTATCTTGCAATAAAGCCGAGAAACTGCTATAATAAACTTAGTTTAAAAAAAATAGGAGGTAAGATAATGAACAAAACAGAATTAATTGCAAAAGTTGCAGAAGTTTCAGGTTTAACAAAGAAAGATTCTGAATTAGCGTTGAATACTACATTAGACGTTATTAAAGATTCATTAGTTTCAGGGGAAAAAGTCGTGCTAACAGGATTTGGAACATTTGAAGTAAGACACCGTAAAGCGCGTGTAGGACATAATCCAAGAACAAACGAGAAAATTCAAATTCCTGCACAAAAATCACCTGCTTTCAAAGCTGGTAAGGTCTTAAAAGAAGCTGTAAGATAACGACAATTTTAAAAAATACCACATTCGGTGTGGTATTTTTTTTGAATATATGATAGATTTGATGTGAAGACATTGTAAGGAGGATACCAATGGTTGATTTTACAAAATATCAAGAATATGGCACCAATACAAGTGAATCAATCTATATTGCCGCATTAAACAATGATTGCGCATATATTATTGAATATGTGAAACATAACCATGACATTCACATTAAAGATCAGCGCCAACAAACCTTGTTACATTTAGCAGTGAGAAATAAGGCGTATGAGGCAATTCAATTATTACTGGAGTTAGAAATTGATGTCAATGCCAAAGATAAGTTTGGTGATACCGCCTTACATATAGCGACGCATATGGGGAGTCGTCAAATAATTAACTATTTATTACACAAAAAGATTGACTTAAATGTACAAAACCAATCAAAAGAACGTCCCCTTCATAAAGCTTGTTTAAAAGGGAATAGGGAGATTGTTGCGCTATTGTTAGAAGAAGGCGCAGATATTCATGTCTTTGATGAACAAAGAGTTAGTGTGATTCAAAAGGCAATTAAAAGTAAAAGCTTGAAATTGGTAAAACAACTTGTAAAAGCTGGGGCATTGATTAATACCACTGATCGTGAAGGGATGACGTCCCTCCATTACGCCGCAAAGTATGGCACTGTCGATATAGTGAAATACCTACTTGAATTAGGTGTTAACCCATATGCTAAAACAGAATATGCGTTAACCCCATTACATTTAGCTGTTGAACACCCAAATTATGATATGGTCCATCACTTTATAAATAGTGGATGCACATCATATGATCAATCGACCTTTAATGAATCACCGTATGATATTGCACAGAAAAAAGGAAACTATGAGGCCATAGAAATCTTTAATCAGTTAAAAAATGATCACACTTATCAAGACAATTTAAAAGCCTGTCCGTTATGCCTGGCAGTCATTAAAAATGAGTTTGATTTTGCGTTTAGTTTATCTGAACGTGTTGATGTCAATCAACGTGATCAATTCGGTAATACCCCATTATTTTATGCGATGATGAATAAAGAAACGATGTTAGTTGAGAAGTTAATCAAGCACGGGGCACGTGTTGATGACATTGATCACGCCCATTTTGATGCCGTGTACTATGCAGTGTTAATTCGTGATAAAGACATTTTCACACAAGTATTAGGTCATACAAAGAATTTAGATAAAACCTATTTAGGATATTCAGTCAATCAGTTCTTGAGTTTGACCAAAGCCTATGATTTATTAGATATACTAAAAAAGAGTGATGCATAATCACTCTTTTATAATGCGGTAAACATTGTGATACTTACCATAAGATTAAATAGCATATGAACGACAATAGGGATGAATAGTTTTTTATTTGAATAGTGATACAATAATGCTAGAACAACACCAAGTAAAGCGTAGGAAACGATTTGAATCCAGTTGTCAGAAGCGACGTGAATAAACCCAAAGATTATCCCGCTTAAAAGAATAACAACAAAGGGTTCTTTAATTTTAATCCGTTCTAATAGGTCGAAGATAGCTTTTCTAAAGACAAGCTCTTCAACGGGTGGTGCGAGTAACACCGCGAAGATTAAAAGCGCTATCTGGTCAAAGGTTGTTCCTGATGAGATTAACAAATTTAATTGCGCTTGATTTACAGACGTATCTGTCACATTTAATATGTACATAATAATACCAGCAATAGTGGATGCGCCAAGCATGGCACCAAAGCCGATGACAATGAACATAAGCACTTGTATTTTATTGTTTATCGCCTTGCGCCATTCGGTTTTCCAGAATCCAAAGAATAATACAATATATAACAGTAACATCATTCCATAATAAAAAATATTACTGAGTGAGTTAACCCGGATAAACTGAGATTGGATATCAACATTTAAGTTAAATCCATAAATAAGTAATAATTGAAACCCAAGTAATACAATTAACATGCCGACATATATTCCGATAATTTTAAATTCATTAATTTTAAACATAGGTGACTCCTTTTGTTAAATTCTTATTCTATTATATCATATAATATCAAGATTCAAAGCGGAAAGGTTTCATATTTTCGTGATTATATTTGACTTCAATAAAATAAGTTGGTATTATTAGTAAAGTCAAGGAAAGTGAAATTATAAAGGGTGATAAAATGGCAAAAAAATCATTTGCAGTTATTGGATTAGGACGCTTTGGGGAAAGTGTTGTTAGAGAATTAATTGAGCAAGATGCAGATGTATTAGTAATTGATCGTGATCCAGAACGGATTGCAAAACTGAGTAAAATTGCAACCCACGCAGTAACGTTAGATGCTACTGATGAACTAGCATTAAAAGAAGTTGGTATCAACAGTGTTGATCACGTTATTGTTTCGATTGGGAATGACTTACAAAGCAGTATCATGGCAACATTAATCTTAAAAGAACTGGGTGTTAAAAAAGTTACGGTTAAAGTCCTAAATGATGATCATGCGAAAGTTGTTGCAAAACTTGGCGCAGATGAGATTGTACAACCAGAAAAACAATCTGGCCGTCGTTTAGCAAGCCGTATTGTATCTGACAATGTGCTTGACTTTATTGATTTAAATGAAAGTCATAGCTTTATTGTTGTGAACGCGACTGAAAAAATCATCAGTTCAACCATCGTGAATTTAGATGTACGTAATCGTTACAATATTAATGTGGTAGCTATTCGTCGTGAAGGAGATATCTTAATTCCTAACGCCGATACATTAATCGAAGAAAGTGACTCATTACTACTTATTGGTAGTAATGCTGACTTACATAAATTTAATACATGGCTAAAAAAATAAGCAATTTTGCTTATTTTTTTGATACAGTAAATAACGAGGTGACCTATGAAAGAAATAGTAATCGCAACAAAAAATCCTAATAAAGTAACCGAAATGACCAATTTATTAGAACCACTAGGGTATGCTGTTAAAACACTTTATGATTATCCTGAAATTGGGCCCATAGAAGAAACCGGAGATACCTTTAAAGAGAATGCATTAATTAAGGCAAAAACACTCGCAGAACACACAAAGACAATGTGTGTGGCAGATGATAGCGGCTTAGAAGTCTATGCATTAGATAAAGCTCCCGGAATCTATAGTGCACGGTATGCGAAAGAGAACGCAACATATGATGATAATAACCGTAAACTCTTAAAAGAGATGAAAGGGAAAACCGATCGGAAAGCACGGTTTGTCACAGTAATCTGTCTTTATGAAGAAGGAAAAGAACCATTATTCTTTGAATCCACCCTAAATGGACAGATAGCTAAAGAATTTAAAGGCCTCAATGGGTTTGGCTATGATCCTTTATTTATTGTCAAAGGAACAGACAAACACTTAGCAGAATATTCTTTACAGGAAAAAAATGCATTTAGCCACCGGGCAAAAGCCTTGAAAAAATTAATTACATATTTAAAAGAAGACTAAACTTTGTTATAATTTAAAAGAAGTAAAAAAAGGAGGTTATTATGGCATCATTAAAAGAAACGCAAACAGAACAAAACCTACTCAAAGCATTTGCGGGAGAATCACAAGCACGTAATCGTTATACAATGTTTGCTGATGTAGCGCAAAAAGAGGGGTATGAACAAATCGCAGATATGTTTTTAGAAACCGCTCAAAATGAATTTGAACACGCACGGATCTTCTTTAATCACTTAGAAGGTGGTATGGTTGAAATTACCGCGAGTTATCCAGCTGGGGTAGAAAGTACCACAGACGAAAACTTAAAGGCTGCCGCAGAAGGTGAAAACGAAGAATGGACAGAATTGTATCCAGAATTCGCTAAAGTAGCTGATGAAGAAGGATTTCCTAAGATTGCCGCATCATTTCGTATGATCGCAAAGATTGAAAAAGACCATGAAGAACGCTTTAATAAACTCTTCAATAACATTGAAGAGGATATTGTTTTCCAAACTGAAGAAGCAACAGTTTGGTATTGTCGTAAATGTGGACATGTCCACATTGGCAAAAGAGCGCCTGGAATGTGCCCTGTGTGTAAACATAGAAAAGCATTTTATGAGCGTAAAAAAACCAATTACTAGGCACATAATTTTGTGCCTTTTTTTCTTTGCTAACACTTTACAATAATTATATTTTGTGTGTCATCTGCGGTATGCTATAATAGTATAAAGAGGTGATTTTATGGTAAAGATACTGATATTTAGCGATGCACACGGTGATTCAGATGCAATTAAACGTGTTTTAGAGTGGCAACAAGATGCGGAATATAAAATATCACTTGGTGATTTAGAGATAGAAGAAGACCTATTACTCGAACACGATGTTATTTATGTCTCAGGTAATTCTCGACATGACCCGGGATTTACCGATGAAAATAGTGTATCGATTCATAATCATAAAATCTTAATTACCCATGGTCATAAATATAAAGTACAAAAGAACTTAAAACGACTGATGAGCCAATGTAAAGCAGAACACTATAGTATCGCGTTATATGGCCATACTCATATGGCGAGTTATCAAGAGATATCAGGCATTACCTTTATAAATCCTGGGAGCATTTCAAGACCACGAAACACCTTGCCACCCACCTATTGTGTGCTCACTATTGATGAACACGGCCTGACGTGTCAGTATTATGATGCGATTCAGAATCAAGCGATAACGTTTAATGAGTAGGTGATGATATGATTGGATATATCGGTCATGAACAAAGCTTAGATTTTTATGCAGGCGCAACTTTTTACGTGAAAGATGAACTCGTTGGGTTTAAAACCATTGGGCGCCTTTTTCATGCGTTAAAAGCTGGTGAAGTTGTCGGTATTTTAATGCCTTATATTACCGGTAAAGATGGGTTATTAGAAGATGGTATTGCACGTGTTGCGCATCATCATTTTCATATTGAACGTGAGATTGTCTTAGATGTGACCTTATCTTTAGTTGCTAAACAACCAAAGATAGAACACATTAAAGAACTGATTGTAACCTATGACGATTATCAAGCTTGTTACCAACATATCCAACAGTTATCCCATGTACAAAAGAAAACCTTTGTTGAGTCAAGGTATGATGCGTTACAACACGTAAAAACAGAAAACCAAGCTGCGATTGTCTCTAATTATCAACCGCATGCCCTAGATACGTTAAAAACAAATTTAAGAGACTACGCCCATAATAAACATGTGTTCTTATTGGTGGGGCAAACCTTAAAATCGTTAGGATTTCATAATCGGGTCATGTTACAAGTGACCTTTGAAAGCACATCTCGCTTTAAAGTATATGATGTACTACATGAAGCAGTGATGTCTAATATTAAGGTATCGAATATATCGAGTATTCATAAAGGAAGCACGGAAGACCAAACCCTATTATTAACACTTCATGAACAATTAGAACATGATAATATGATTCAACTTTTAACCTTGTTAAAACAAAAAGCAAAACATGTTCAAATACTCGGTAGTTATTTTTCAAAGTAGGCGATAAAATGAAACTAACAACAAAAATTGTATTAAGTATATCGATCATTTTGCTTATTATATCACTTGTTATTGTATCGTATACGCATAATCCATATATCGCTAGTGATGCGATGTATGACGCGTTAACTGTAACAGATTATACTGAGACAAGCGAAACTTATCAGTTTAGTGACGAAGCAAATACACAAGAGATTATCATTATACCAGGGGGATTAGTTGATGCGTCAGCGTATTTATATTTAGGCAGTGAGTTGTTTACATATGGATATGATGTGACAATCATTAAACCACCATTCTATTTAGCAATCATCTCACCTAATCAAGCGAAACAGTATATATCCTCTGATAAAGAGACTATTCTCATTGGACATTCACTTGGCGGTGTTGTGGCAGGAAGTATCGCTTCAAGTGAAGATGTAGAGTCACTGGTTTTACTCGCGAGTTATGCGACAAATGATGTCACAGACATGCCTGTGTTATCGATTCGAGGGAGTAATGACTTGATTCTTGATAGCAAAGCCTATAACGATAATTTTGAACAGTTTAGTACTGCTAAAGAAGTGGTTTTGGATGGTGGAAATCATAGTCAGTTTGGCTGGTATGGCCATCAAAAAGGCGACGGAGAAGCAACCTTAACACCCAAACAACAACAAGATTTGATTATAAATGAAATTATAACTTTTTTAGGAGGTAATTATGACAACTAAAGAACGTATAGAACGAAACCGAAAAGCAATTAAAGAAAATTGGAAAGATTTAAGAGAGATTGAAAGTGACAGACATGCCGGTAAAGAACGACCACCCCAATTTAAAGAACCAGATCCAGAGGCGACGTTAATTGAAGTGTTACGTTTGTTTCCGTCAATTGAACAAAAAACATTGACAGAAGTGATCAAAAATAGACGTTCCACACGGCAATATTCAACCATACCACTGACGTTTGAAGAAGTGTCTTATTTACTGTATGAAACAAGTCGCGTTGTCTCCTTTAAAGAGCGTGCAGTGTTCCGTACGATCCCAACAGGTGGCGCAACGAATGCGATGGAAACATATGTGTATTTTAACAATGTCGATGGTTATGACAAAGGGCTTTATCACTATGTTCAAGACAGTCATGAACTAGCGTTACTTAAAAAAGGTGAGAACTTAGAAGATGACGTAAACGAAGCGCTGTATCAACAACTACGCGGTGCGAGTGTTGTCTTTTTCTTCAGCGCAGTCCCTTATCGTAGTGAATACAAATATGCTTTTTGTGCGCATAAAATGATTGCGATTGAAGCAGGTCATGCAGGACAAAACCTAAGCTTAGCTGCTGAGGTAATTGACGCAGGCGCCTGTGCTATTGCGGCATACCGGCAAGATTTAGTCGATCAATTACTTAACTTAGATGGTGAAGAAGAGTTCGCTACATACGCTTTTACAGTCGGTAAAAAGTAGGTGTTAGCGGTTACAGTTTTACACTTTTGAGTGAATTGTAGCCGCTTTTTTGATACAATATATATGATTGATTGAAAGGGGTTTTTACAATGACAAAAAAATGGTGGCAAGATGCCATAATATATCAATTATATATACGCAGCTTTTACGATGCCAATAACGATGGCATTGGTGATTTTAAAGGGCTGATAGATAAGTTAGATTATTTAGACCGTTTAGGGGTTGATGCGGTGTGGGTGAGTCCTCATTATCAATCACCTATGGATGATAATGGGTATGATGTCAGTGATTATTATAGGGTCAGTGAAGATTACGGCACATTAGATGATGTAAAAACATTCATTGAAAAAGCACACGCCCGTGATATCAAGGTCATCTTTGACTTAGTCTTAAACCATACATCTGATGAACATCCATGGTTTCAAGCCGCAAAAGATCCCAAGCATCCTGACCATGAAAAATATCATGATTACTATATTTGGCAACCACCCAAATATACCGATGAAGGAACAAGAACGATGCCAACCAACTGGCGTAGCTGGTTTGGCGGACCAGTATGGGAATATAATGAAGCAACGAATGAATATTATTTACATATTTTTTCTAAGAAGATGCCTGATTTAAATTGGCGTAATGAGGACATGAAAAATGATCTTAAAAACATCATCCAATGGTTAATTGATTTAGGGGTTGATGGGTTCCGTGTAGACGCATCAAACCATTTAGAAAAGAATTGGGATTTTCCAGATGGACATCCGGGATATGAACACTTTTCGAGTTTACCCAAACACCATGCGTATTTAGAAGAACTAGGTATTGAGTTATTTGAACCTAATAACATCTTTACCATGGGGGAAGCGGGTGGCGCAACCAAAGAAGAAGCCTTACAATATTGTGGCTATGACAGTCATGAGTTTAATGTATTAATTCAGTTTGGACATACGTGGGCAGATGTTGATTGGGACAATCAAAAAACGCCAGGGAAATGGGCCAAAGGCACCCTTGATGTGCCATCGATTAAACATAGTTTTAATCACTGGTATGACATGCTTAACGATAAAGGCCATAATGTCATCTATTGGCACAATCATGACCAGCCCCGGATTGTCTCGCATTATGGCAATGATACTGTCTATCGTGAAAGAAGTGCAAAAATGTTATGTCATACGTTGTACTTTATGCCAGGGACAGCGATTGTCTATCAAGGGGAAGAAATTGGTATGACAAATGTTGATTATGATGCGCTTGAAATGTTTAGAGATGTCGAAGTCTATACAGAATATGAGAACTTTATGGATTTTGGCGCAAGTCATGAAGAAGCGATGCAGGCATTAAGAGAGAGAGCGAGAGATAATGCGCGTTCCCCATTCCATTGGGATGATTCAGTGAACGCAGGCTTTAGCCAAACGACACCGTGGATGCCTATAGTCAAGAACTATCCAGTCATTAATTTACAGCGAGAACAAGAAACAGAAGACTCGATTTGGCATACTTATAAAGAGGTCTTTAGTTATCGTAAAACCTTCGATATTGCCCATGGTACAATCACGTTTCTTGACATCGATCATGAAGACGCGTATATGTACCATACTGTAACAAAGACGCATGACGTACTTGTGGTTGCTAATTTTAAAGAACAAGCAACCACAGTTCATTTAGATATTGAGTTAGAGGGATATACCTTATTATTAGCCAATTATGATATCGTACCATTAGCACATGAGATGCGTTTAGCACCTTACGCATCATATGTATATATCAAACAACGATAGGAGCGAACTATGAAAGAATACCGTGTTGTAACAATGCATTCTGAGAATTTAGATAAAGACAAACGGTTGTTTATTTATTTGCCAGAAGATTACACACAAACAGAAACATTTTATCCCGTTCTTTATATGCATGACGGCCAAAATCTATTCGATGATGCAGTTGCCCCTTATGGACAATCATGGCGTATTATTGAACAGTTTCAAATACATGATGACTTACCCAAAATGATCGTCGTGGGGATTGAATCCGATAAAGATGACCGGAGTGATGAGTTAATCCCGTATCGCTTTGAATATTTTGATCACGAAAAAGCTGGCGGAAAAGCAGATGCGTATTTAGATTTTATTACTAGACAAGTGAAACCCTATATTGACAAGCGGTTCCGCACATTAAAAAGCCCAAAACATACCGCATTGATGGGCTCAAGTTTTGGAGCGGTGAATACACTGTATGCGGCGTTAGAATATGAACACTTTTTTAGCCGCTATGCCTGTTTAAGTAACGCCTACTTATTCGAAGGGTTTAAAAATCCAATGGACCAACGCCTTAAAGGAAAAGTATTTACAATATTAAAAAAACTGTATATAGATGTGGGAACAAACGAACATAAGAACATTGACATTCAGAAAACCTATTTATCAAACAATAAAGCATTGAGAGATACATTACAAGCGAAACTCACTAAAGATGCTTTCACATTTAAAATCATAGAAGATGGTAAGCATCATGAAAGTGATTGGGAAAAGCGGTTTGCAGATATCATTCGTGTTTTGTTCCAAGAGGTATAATAGATATGGCTACTCCTTTACATAAGCGCTCTAAAGATGAACTGTGGCAACTTTTTCCAATTCAATTAAGACTGCACAATCCGAATTATACACAATGGTATAACGACGAAAAGACATTACTTGAATCGGTATTAGGGGAAGATATCAAACGCATGAATCATATTGGTAGCACAGCAGTCGATAATCTTCTTGCGAAACCAATCATCGATATTTTATTAGAAGTCGAGGAAGAGACAGACTTAAACGCCTTACTGCCCAAACTCTTTAACCATGACTACATCAATATGAATCCAGAACAGACAGTATTACCTAAGTTAATCATCAAAGGGTATACTGAAGAAGGATTTAATGACCGTGTATTTCATTTACATATCCGACCACTTAGTGATCACAATGAACTCTATTTCCGGGACTATTTAATTGAATTTAATGCGGTAAAAGAAGCGTATGCGGAACTGAAAAAAAGGTTGTTTAAATCCTTTGAGCATCATCGTGAACACTATACTGATGGAAAAACTGACTTTATTAACCGTCATACTGAGGCAGCGAGAAAACGGTATAAAGACAGATATAAGCCAATAAAAAAGTCAATCAAACGCTAAAGTTTGATTGACTTTTATGTTTTATTAACCCAAGTATCTGCCCAATGTTGTAACGCATCTAAGACAGGTTTTAAGTCTTTACCTTGCTTTGTAAGTCGATATTCAATCCGAACGGGTGTTTCTGGGAAGACATCTCTAATAACGATATCTGCTTTTTCTAAAGCTTTTAACCGATCTGATAATACTTTACCACTTATTTGTATGTCGCTTTCTAACTCGCTGAAGCGTTTTGGTCCATCCAGTAATTGATGAATAATTAATCCTACCCAGCGCTTTGAAAGTAACGACATGGCGGTTTCAAATTTATGACATATAGCTGTCATCGTATCACCTCTAAGAATAGTATACTATATTTTAAATGAAAAGTAAATTACTTTACAAATTCTAATAACAAATATATAATAGGTTACGAAAAGTAAGTAATAAAAAATAAAGGAGGAAACACATGTTACCACTTAAGATAGGAATCATTTTAGGCAGTATGAGAGAAGGTCGGGTTAGTCCTCATATTGGCAACTGGGTCTATGATAAGGTAAAAGATACCGAAGGGTTAACTTTTGAAATAGTCGATATTAAAGCATTCAATTTACCGTTTTTAGGAACGGTTAGTGAGTCATCGAATATCGATAAATGGCAAGCGAAATTAGCTGAGTTTGATGGGTTTATCTTTATTACCTCAGAATATAATCACAGTATTTCAGGTGCGTTAAAAAATGCGATTGATTTAGTTAAAGATGAATGGCAAGATAAAGTTGCTGGTATTGTAAGCTATGGAAGCGCAGGGGGCGCAAGAGCGGCTGAACACTTGAGAAATATTTTAGCAGAATTACAAGTTGCTACAGTAAGAAGTCATGTCTTATTATCATTATTTGATGACTTTGAAAACTTTAGTGATTTAACCCCGCGAGATTTACATGATGACAATATTAAAGCACAATTAATGCAGTTATTAAAATGGGGAACAGCCTTTAAATCAATCAAATAAAACCATTATCTACACACGCCTAAATTAGGCGTGTGTTTTCATTAGGAATGTGATAAACTATAATTACATTGATGTAAAGGTGATGTGGATGGGAAAAACACAAGCGACACTATTGGTATTTTTTGAATACGGATTAACAATGACAATTGGTGCATTAGTTTTCTATTTATGGGATAGTCTTTTACCCATTATTTTAGAGGTATTTGTGATTGATGTTTTAATGACAGCCTTAATCTTTATGTTTAGTTTAGGTCATAATAACTCAAGTGTATACGACCCTTACTGGAGTGTTATGCCTGTTTTTTTACTGGTTTTAATAGAACCATTTTGGTATTTTGAGACGGTATTACAGACACTGATTGCTTTTTCTGTATTACTATGGAGTCTTCGCTTAACCACGAACTGGGCTGTGCGTTTTAACGGCTTTAATGAAGAAGATTTTCGTTATGTTGAATTCCGCGAAAAATTTAATAAATTCTATTGGTTAATTAGTCTTTTAGCAATCCATTTGTTTCCAACAGTGTTAGTATTTCTTGGACTTTTACCATTGATGATTTTAATCCTTTATGGAACACCACAAATTGCTTTTGTCACCCTAGGTTCTATCATTATTGTTATTGGGGTCATCGTGAGTTTTGTGGCAGATCGACAATTAAGACTACACCGAGAAACACATCCATATAAGCCTATAAAGAGTGGATTATGGTTGTTCTCACGGCATCCTAATTATTTAGGTGAACTCTGTTTTTGGTATGGGATTGCCTTAATGAGCGCACCTATCGGGGTAGCTTACGCAATCGTTGGGATTATACCGATGACACTACTGTTTGAGTTTTATAGCATTCCTAAGATGGAATCACGAACATTAGCTAAAAAGCCAGGATATCAGAATGTGATAGATACTGTTCCTAGATTGTTATCTTTTCCCTATGTTGTAAAACGGGTTATCGAACAATTCAATCCGGTTAAAAAAAGTGAGTAATAACAGATATGTTAATTGGAAATTCAAACTATATAAAAATAGATTACGCCTATCAAGGCCATAATCTGTTTTTTTTTGAAAAAAGTTTAAATAAATCATATTGAATGTAAACATTTACAGAAATTAATCGGTTTTCCTTTACAAAATCATTCATTACAACTATAATGTGAATAGATAACAAAACTATAGGAGGTTAATATTCAATGAAAAAATTATTATTAGTTGTTGCTGCATTTGCGCTAACATTTACTTTAGCTGCATGTGGTGGAGAAACTGAAGAAGGTGCAGACTTTGAAGTAGGTCTCGTTACTGATACTGGTGGAATTGATGATAAATCATTCAACCAAGGTACTTGGGAAGGTATTCAGCGTTTTGCTGAAGACTATAATTTAGCTGAAGATGAATATCGTTATTTACAATCTGATTCTGATGCTGATTATATTCCAAATATTAGTGCGTTTGCTGATGAGCAATTAGACTTAATCATTATGCCAGGTTTCTTATTCTATGATGCATTAGTAGAAGTTTCTGCAAATTACCCAGAACAAAATTTCTTATTAATTGACAGTGTTGTAGATGCTGAAAATGTTGCTTCTGCAGTATTCGCAGAACATGAAGGTTCGTTCTTAGTCGGTGTAGCTGCAGCATTAAAAGCACAAGCTGCTGGTAAAGATACAGTTGGATTTATTGGTGGAGGAGACTTCCCATTAATTCACAAGTTCGAAGCTGGATACGAAGCTGGGGTAATGGCAGTAGATGATACAATGACTGTATTAAGTGATTACGTTGGTGACTTTGTAGATTCACAAACAGGTCAAACATTAGCTGCAAAACAATATGATGATGGTGCTTATGTTATTTATCATGCTGCTGGTGGTGCTGGTAATGGTGTCATTAAAGAAGCAAAAGATCGCCGTACCAATGGTGAAGATGTATGGGTAATCGGTGTTGATAAAGACCAATATGACGAAGGTGTTTACAACGATGCTGGAGATTCAGCTGTATTAACATCAATGGTGAAACGTGTAGATGTTGCGGCTTACGATGTTGCTGAAGCTACTTATGAAGGTAATTTCCCAGGTGGAGAAACCTTAGTATTCAACTTAGAAAATAATGGTGTTGGGTTACCTGAAGAAAATCCAAACTTAACGCAAGACATGTTAGATACAATTGCGGATTACCGTCAACAAATCTTAGATGGTGATATTACGGTACCTGAAGTACCAACACGTCTGCAAGACTAACATTATAATTAACGGGAAAATACCAATTAATCAGGGGTTCTCAAAGAACCCTTGATTTTTTTGTAATTTAGTCTAAAAAATAGGTTAGAAATGATATAATGATAATGAGGTGATTTTTTTGAGTGCAAATAATATTATAAAAGCAGACAACTTAACCATTGAACAAAAGGTAAATACACTCGCAAAATTAGGTGAAAATACGATTGAACCATTACCCAAAAGTGATGCGTTACAAGCGTATTTTGATGAAGGCATTTATTGTGAGTTGTTTGAAGGGAATGCACCATTTAAACCACGCTATATTACACCAGACTATGAGAAATTTATGGCTCAGGGATCAGAATTTCTTGGTTTAAAACCACCAACAAATTTATTTGAAGCCATCAATCACTTACAAATTTTGTATCATCATGTACCATCGATTACAAATTTCCCTGTGTATCTAGGGAACTTAGATACGTTGCTTGATCCATTCATAGAAGATGAAGCCCTCGCTAAAGAATTAATTAAACATTTCTTGGTCTTTATTGATCGCACAATTACTGATTCGTTTTGTCATGCAAATCTAGGTCCTAAAGCTACTAAAGCAGGTAATATTTTATTAGATGTAATTAAGGAACTTGATAACCCGACACCGAACTTTACGCTTAAAGTTAGTGATGATACGGATAACGATTTCTTAGAAAAAGCGATTGCGTGTTCTTTAGAAGTGGTGAAACCAGCACTTGCTAATGATGAGATGTTTCGGAAAGACTTTGATGGTGACTACGCGATCGCCAGCTGCTATAATGGTCTAAAAATTGGTGGTGGGGGGTATACATTATCCCGTTTACGCTTAAACCGTATTGCTGATAAAGTCGATAGCATAGAAGCCTTTTATGAAATGCTAGATGATGTCATGCAAGAAAATCTAATCCAAATGGATAAACGCATTCGTTATATTGTTGAAGAAGTGAAGTTTTTTGAGACAAACTTCCTAGCAAAAGAAGGCTTAATAGAACGTGATAAATTTACCGGTATGTTTGGATTGGTTGGTTTAGCTGAATGTGTTAATACATTAAGTATTGAGCGCTTTGGACAATCAGACAAAGCGGATCAATTAGGAATAGATATTTTAGAATTTATGCAAAAGAAACTCAATCAACACAAGGGGTATTATTGTGGTTTCTTCAATAATAAATATTTACTTCATGCCCAAGTGGGTATTGATACAGATTATGACTGTACCGCAGGGTGCCGGATTCCAATAGGTGATGAAATTGAAATTCATGATCACTTATTGCAAGCAAGTCAGTATCATCCATATTTTCCAACCGGTATTGGTGATATATTTGTCTTTGAAAAAACATATAAAAATAATATACCTGCATTAGTGGATTTATTAAAAGGTGCATTTGAACATGGTATGCGATACCTTACGTTCCATACATCAGACTCAGACTTAATTAAAGTCACAGGATATTTAGTGAAGAAAAGTGAAGTTGAAAAACTGTCTAAAGGTGAGTCTGTATTACGGGATACTACAGCCCTAGGTAAAGGAGCGAATGAAGGGACACATGTCTTTGAACGTATGGTCAGAAAATAATTTACCGATATTAAAACTATATCGTTCATCATCCACTGATGGCCCTGGTAATCGCTATGCGATTTATTTAGCAGGGTGTAACTTAAACTGTAAAAGCTGTCATAATCCAGAATCAATTAATCGCTGTAATGATTGCGGTGCATGTGTAACCGCATGTGATTTTGATGCCTTATCGATAACAGATGGAAAAGTAGCTTACAACCTTACGAACTGTACTTTATGTGATCGCTGTATACAAACATGCGACCATCTCGCCTCACCACGGCTCATGAATCTAACAGAAGATGAGATTATTGCCGATATTAAGAAATATCAATTACTGATTCGAGGGGTAACCTTTTCAGGTGGGGAAGCAACCTTGCACTACAAAACCTTAATACCATTAATTAAACGTATTAAACAGATGGGTCTTACGGTGTTTATTGACACGAATGGTGTCTTTGGTGACAGTGAAAAGATAAAAGAATTGATCGACTTAGTTGATTATTTTATGGTTGATGTAAAATTTTATGACGATGCGATGCATCAATTTTATACAGGTGCCTCTAACAAAATCATATTACAAAATATAAAGCGATTATATAAACTAGGGAAACTTTATGAAGTAAGAACGGTATTTTATGGCAGTCAAGAAAGTTTTGAAGATATTAAAAAAATTGAAGCAATTGTACCAAAAGATATTCAATATAAAGTTATTCCCTATCACAGCTATGGCGTTAGAGATGATTATAAATCACTGTTTAAAGTACCTACAGAATCACAAATACAAGCGTTATCAAAGTATTTGACAACACAACGAAAAAAAGTTACTATATTACAGATAGATAAATTATGATATACTATAAAAAATGGAGTAAAGGAGACGACTAATGAGTTATGCTTTTGAAATGAACGGAATTACTAAAGAGTTCCCAGGAATCAAAGCGAATGATGCCGTCGATTTAAAAGTTAAAGATGGTGAAATTCATGCCCTTCTCGGAGAAAATGGGGCCGGTAAAAGTACACTTATGAGTGTTCTTTTTGGGCTTTATCAACCTGAGGAAGGCCATATTAAAGTACGTGGTGAAACAGTCAAAATAGATAACCCTAATATTGCTAATGACTTAGGTATTGGGATGGTTCACCAGCATTTTAAATTGGTTGACGATTTTACTGTCACAGAAAATATTATTTTAGGCGCTGAGCCAAAAAAATCGTTTCGACGTGTAGATATTGAAGAGGCAGCAAAATCAGTTGAAGAACTATCAAAACAATATGGGTTGAAAGTAGACCCTTATGCGAAGATACAAGATATTACAGTTGGTATGCAACAACGTGTTGAAATCTTGAAAATGTTGTATCGGCATGCAGATATATTGATATTTGATGAACCAACAGCGGTATTAACACCTCAAGAAATTAAAGAGTTAATGAGTATTATGCGAGAATTAATTAAAGAAGGTAAAACGATTGTATTAATTACACATAAGTTAAAAGAAATCAAAGAAGTCGCGGACCGTTGTACGGTTTTAAGACGCGGTAAATATATTGGGACTGTAGAGGTTCAAGATACATCAGAAAGTGAATTAGCTGAAATGATGGTTGGAAGACCGGTTAGTTTTGAAGTTCAAAAAGATCCAGCTGAACCTGGTGATGTTGTGTTAAGCATTAATAAGTTAAATGTCTTAGACAATCGTGATTTACCAGCCGTCAAAGATTTTTCGCTTGAATGTAAAGCTGGTGAGATTATGTGTATCGCCGGGATTGATGGCAATGGTCAAACCGAGTTGATTGAAGCATTGTATGGTCTTCGTGATATTCAAAGTGGTAGCATTTCTCTTAACGGTAAAGAAGTTGGACATGAGTCTATTCGTGCGCGGGTAGAAGATGGAATGGGACTTATCCCTGAAGATCGACATAAATATGGACTTGTATTAGATTTTACACTCGAAAATAATTTTGTTTTACTTGATTATTATAAGGATAAGTACCAACAAAAAGGATTTATTAAACCAGAAGCAATCAGTGACAATGCGGATCGGTTGATTAAAGAATTTGACGTACGTAGTGGTGAAGGTGGAAAAACCATGGCGAGAAGTATGTCTGGTGGTAATCAACAAAAGGCCATTATTGCCCGTGAAATTGATCGATCACCAGATGTTTTAATCGCGGCACAACCAACACGTGGATTAGATGTTGGTGCGATTGAGTATATCCATAAACGTTTGGTTCAAGAACGTGATAATGGACGAGCTGTCTTGTTAATCTCACTTGAACTTGAAGAAGTATTAAATGTCTCGGATCGTATCGCTGTTATTTACGAAGGAGAAGTTGTTGGTATCGTTGATGCGAAGGAAACTAACGCCAATGAATTGGGTCTTATGATGAGTGGATCTAAACGAGGTGATAAAGATGCTGGATAACATAAAAACTTGGTTCAGTAAACAATGGAAAGCTTTCAAGAAGTTTATTTCTGATGACAATAACTCAACATGGGTTGTACCAATTATTGCTGTTTTAATGGGATTCTTACTAGGAGTCTTCATCATGTTAGTTACAGGACGTGATCCGCTTGATATCTTTAGAGCTCTACTCCGCGCTACAGCCGGGATAGATGTTAGCTTTATTGGAACAGGTAAAGATATCTTTAATGCGCGATACGTTGGTGAGTTTTTTGTTTTCAGTATGCCAGTTATATTAACGGGTCTTTCGGTTGCGTTTGCTTTTAGAACAGGACTCTTTAATATTGGTGCCGAAGGACAACTTATGATGGGGTCATTCGGTGCTGTTATGATTGGTGTTTTGTTAGAATTACCACTGATTATTCACCTACCACTTGTTGTATTTACAGGCGCGTTATTTGGCGGACTTTGGGGATTTATTCCCGGATTTCTAAAAGCCAAGTTTAATGTCCATGAAGTGGTTGTTACGATTATGATGAACTATGCAGCCTTGTTTACAACGAATTACTTATATAAGCAATTACCTGGTAGTGACAACATCCGCACAGTTGATGTTGCACCAACCGCTTCATTTGCGAGTGAATTTCTATCTGACTTAACCAATAATTCACGATTTCATTGGGGAATCATTGTTGTTATATTAGCGGTTATTGCCTTTTGGTTAATTATCGATAAGACAATTTTTGGATTCGAATTAAAAAGTGCTGGATTCAACAAACATGCCTCAAAATACGCTGGTATGAAAGTTGAACGAAACATCATCTTATCAATGGTGATATCAGGCGCATTTGCTGGTCTTGCTGGAGTTTTACTTGCTGTCGGGACCTTTAACTATGGACGGGTATTACCTGGTGCAGAAGGCATCGGATTTGATGGTATTGCTGTTGCTTTAGTTGGTGGTACAACGGCTATTGGTTCTGTTTTTGCTGGATTATTATTCGGTGGACTGAAAGCTGCGCAACCACTTATGCAAGCTCGTGGAATACCACGTGATATTGCAAGCATTATTATCGCATCTATTGTATTGTTCGTAGCGATGCAAGCAGGTATTAAACAGTTTTTAAATCGTTTTAAAGTGAAGGAGGAAGAATAATAATGGAAACTTTATTTTCAATGCTAACATTAGCCTTTATTTATTCGACACCGATCATTATAACTAGTATTGGTGGCCTTTTCTCAGAACGAAGTGGTGTTGTTAATATTGCCTTAGAAGGCTTAATGATGTTTGGAGCGTTTGCGGGTGCAACAGTGACAGTTATGTTAGAACCCACCTTCAGTGGTGGCTTTAACTGGGCACCTTGGATTGGATTGCTTGTGGGGTCTTTAACTGGTGCGCTTGTCTCAATCATTCATGCCTACTTGAGTGTTAACTTGAATGCTGATCAGGTCATCTCTGGTACAGGAATTAACTTACTTGCTGCTGGAGTCACAGTCTATTTAGCACAAATCATTTTTGGTCAACAACGGACAGATACTTTCCAACGGGGATTTGTTAAATCAACCTATCCCGGACTGAGTAAAATTCCTATCATCGGTGATATCTTCTTCACCAATATTTATTCGAGTGTATTTGTCGCTCTTATATTAGTTGTTGTCGCTTGGTTTGTCATCTATAAGACAGCGTTTGGACTACGACTACGATCGACAGGTGAAAACCCACATGCATCTGATAGTATGGGAATTAGTGTCGCTAAAATGCGGTATATCGGGGTTATTTTATCGGGCGCATTCGCTGGTCTTGGTGGAGCGATTATGGTATTAACTCAAGATACTCAGTATACAGTAGCTAGTATTCATGGAACTGGGTTTATTGCCTTAGCCGCATTAATCTTTGGTCGTTGGAAACCTTTTGGATTATTATTTGCCGGACTCTTCTTTGGATTCAGTCAAATATTGAGTTTATATTCAGTCGATATTCCATTGATTTCAGGATTACCACTAGAATTCTTTAATGCATTACCTTATGTTTTAACAGTGTTAGCTTTAGTCTTGTTTAGTTCAAAAGCTGTCGGTCCAAAAGCCGCAGGAGAACCATACGATAAAGGAAAACGCTAAAATATCTTTAAGACGATATAAAAATATCGTCTTTTCTTTTGGTAAAAATTAGGATATAATAGTATCTAATAGAAACAAAGGGGAAAGCATATGAAACCACTCAGTAAAGAACAACTCACAGACATTCCTATCATTCAGCTTGAAGATATCTATTTGCGACCAATTCAGTATGAGGATTTTGAAGATGTATATGATTATGGTAAAGATGATGAAGTGACGCGCCTGTTAACATGGGATAGTTTTGATTCAGTAGATGAAGCCAAAATGGCCATTACGCATGTCTTTTTAACCCGACCCGATAATGATGTGCCAAGTGCTTATGCCATTGTCGATCTAAAGACAGATAAAATGATTGGAACATGTGATTTTTTCCGTGTTGATTGGGATCAAGGTGTTGGTGAAATAGGGTATGTACTCCATAAAGATTTTTGGGGTAAAGGGTATATGACCCAAGCCACAAAAGCTCTGATTGATTTTGGGTTTAACTATTTAAAACTCGATACGATAGAAATCGGTCATGCGGAAGATAATATTGGTAGCCGACGTGTTATCGAAAAGTGTGGGTTTCGCTTAGTCGATAAGCGAATGCACAAACGTCTCAATCGATTAACCTATTATTATGAAATGACGAGAACGGATTATGATAAGCTATACAAAAGCAAGTGATGACTAATCGAAAGCACGATGACAAAAAAAGTGAA
The DNA here is from genome assembly GCA_036172455.1 of Candidatus Izemoplasma sp. Classification (NCBI taxonomy): domain Bacteria; kingdom Bacillati; phylum Mycoplasmatota; class Mollicutes; order Candidatus Izemoplasmatales; family Candidatus Izemoplasmataceae; genus Candidatus Izemoplasma; species Candidatus Izemoplasma sp. Next base: position 15,217 of record JAXKVY010000002.1, on the reverse strand, counting down.
AAAATAACTTGCCAAAGTTATTTTTTTTAAGTAAAATTATCTTTGCATTATAATACCCTAAGGAGGAAAACTTATGAGCCATATATTATCCATTGACCATTTAACAAAATCGTTTGGTGAGAAAGTCGTTTTAAATGACATATCATTAACCATTAAATACAATGAATTTGTGACGTTGCTCGGTCCTTCTGGGTGTGGTAAAACAACTTTGTTACGATTGATTGGTGGCTTCGAAACATTTGAAGAAGGCACGATTGATTTTATGGGAGATGACATTTTAAATATCCCCCCCAACCAACGTAAAATTAATACTGTCTTTCAACATTATGCGTTGTTCCCGCATTTGAATGTCTATGACAATATTGCGTTTGGACTTAAAATGAAAAAATGTTCAAAAGAAGAGATTGATGAGACTGTAAAAGACATGTTGAAGTTGGTAAAACTAACAGGGTATGAAAGAAGACGGATTGACACATTGAGTGGGGGGCAAAAACAGCGTGTTGCGATTGCGAGAGCGTTGGTTAATCGTCCTAAGTTATTGTTACTTGATGAACCACTCGGTGCCCTTGATTTAAAATTACGACAAGACATGCAGTATGAGTTAAAAGAGATGCAGCGTCAACTTGGTATCACGTTTATCTTTGTTACACATGACCAGGAAGAAGCGTTGACCATGAGTGATCGTGTGGTTGTTATGAATGATGGAGTAATCCAACAAATCGGTACACCTGAAGATATCTATAATGAACCAGTTAATCAATTTAGCGCATCTTTTATTGGGGAAAGTAACATCATAAGTGGTGTGATGGTAAAAGATTACGAAGTGACTTTTGAAGGGTTAACACATCACTGTGTGGATCGTGGTTTTAATCCAAATGAACCTGTTGATGTGGTTATCAGACCTGAAGATATTACATTAAACCCGCCTAAAGAAGACACGATATGTGGGGTTGTGACGGATGTAACCTTTAAGGGTGTACATTACGAGATATGTGTCATGGTGAATGAGAAAGAATATGTGATTCATTCGACTAAAGCACAATCTAAAGAAGATAAAGTATCGCTATCTTTTGGACCCAATGATATTCATATTATGAGGAAATCTCATGCGTCGGGTTAGGTGGTATGTCATTCCATATATGGTTTGGATGAGTTTCTTCATTATATTACCATCACTGTTGATATTGTTTTTAGCAATTACGAATTTTGATTTATATTTAAAAGGACCATTTGAGTTTACCTTAGAGGCTTTTAAAGTCTTTAGACAAAGTACTGTACAAATCGCTTTAACCAATAGTATTAAGTTTAGTTTTATAACAACAATGATTGCCTTAATTATTGGGTATCCAACAGCGTACTATCTTGCCCATTTAAAGACCGACTATAAGACATTTTTAGTGGCCTTAATCATTATTCCTGTGTGGAGTAACATGTTACTTAGGATTATTGCATGGGAGAAACTGTTTTTTCCCATTTCACTCTTGAATATGTTTGGGTTGTCACTCGATTGGATCGGATCAGATAAAGCAATTATTATTGGGATGTTATCAATGTATTTACCGTTTATGATTTTACCGATATATAGTGTCTTAGTAAAATTAGATAAACATTTAATTGAAGCTGCTAAAGACTTAGGAGCATCTGCGTTTCAAACCTTTATTCGGGTAGTGTTACCATTAAGTTTGCCCGGCGTTGTAAGTGGGATTATTATGACGCTCTTACCAGCAATGACAACGTTTGCTTTACCAGAACGACTCGGTGGTGGAAAAGTCATCTTAATCGGCAATGTGATTGAAGATGCTTTTATGAAAACAGGAAATTTAAATGTTGGAAGTATGATTAGTATTGTATTAATGCTTGTAATTGTGCTGTTGTTTATTGGCGTCATGCGTGTTGATAAAGAAGGGGAGACACTTGTATGAGTTGGCTTAGAAAACAGCTGTTGCCGATTTCTACAGGGCTTGTTTATTTGATCATCTATTTTCCTATTTTTGTCATTGCATTACTCAGCATTAACCATTCATCTTCTGGACAAACCTTTACTAAAATATCACTTCAATGGTATCGCGAGATTCTTACGAATGCCTTATTATTAGAAGCGATTAAGACCACTTTGAGTGTTGCGGTAGTGAGTACACTTGTTGCCACAGTTGTCGGTACATTTGTGGCGATTGGGATACATAGTTTACACAGACAATACCGTTTAACATTGATGATGGTAAATAATGTACCTGTTGTTAATCCGGATATTGTCACAGGAATCAGTCTTATGGTTGTCTTTGGCTTGTTACCTATCTCATTTGGATTTCATACCATGTTACTGGCACATGTTTTTTTCTCAATACCGTTTGTTGTGTTGAGTGTGTTACCGAAATTGAAAGAACTTGATAATAACTTATTTGATGCGGCGATTGATTTAGGGTGTACCCCTTTTCAAGCTGTCATAAAAGTCATTATTCCGGCAATCAAAACAGGTATCATTACCGGAGCCTTGATCGCATTTACGATGAGCATTGACGACTTTGTCATTAGTTACTTTACCACAGGTAGTGGCGTACAGAACGTGAGTTTATGGATATATGCCAGACTGGGTCGTAGAAACTTCTCCCCAGCCGTGTACGCCTATAATACCATTGTAACGAGTGTGACAATTCTAATGCTTCTAAGTATAAATTATTATTCTATTAAAAAGAAAAGGAGACAAAACCAATGAAAAAATTAGGAATTGTATTAATGAGTTTTGTAACTATTTTACTATTATCAGGATGCCAACAAACTGATAATAAACTATATGTATTAAACTGGGGCGAATATATAGATCAAGATCTTGTGGCTGAGTTTGAAGCATTACATGATGTCACTGTGATTTATGAAGAAGTCGGTAGTAACGAGGAAATGGAAGTTAAAATTAAATCAGGTGTCACTAACTATGATATCGCTTTTCCAAGTGACTATATGATTGATAAATTGCGCCAACAAGGATTATTAAATGAAATTGATTATGATTTATTAAATGGTTTTGATGATGTCAGTTTATTACCAGAAGTAAAAGCTTTATATGAAGATGAAGCATACGCACCTTACTTAGTTCCATATTTTTGGGGAACTATTGGCATCATGTATAACACAGACACTGTCGATGAAGCAGATTTAACAGGTTGGGACGTGTTATTTACGAATGAGCACGGATACAAAATGGGAATGTATGACTCAGCACGTGATGCAATCGCAAGTGCGTTATTATACTTAGATGAAGACGTTAATACTGCTGATGAGACCGTTTTAAATAATGCCAAACAAGCGTTAAATAATACCGCTTATGATGTCTTTGGTGAAGATAATTTAAAAGGGTATGTCCATAGTGGCAACTTAGATTTAGCGTTGGTTTATAGTGGTGACTATTTTGATGAAATGTATACCGCAGAAGCAGATGGAGAAACCATTAATTTCGCCTTCTATGTACCTGAGAAAACAAATGTATGGATTGATGGATTTGTGATTCCAAAATCAAGTCAAAACCTATCATTAGCCCATGAATTTATTAACTTTTTCTTACATCATGATCGTTCAGTAAGAAATGCAGATTGGGTTGGATACGCGCCAGTTTTAGAAGAGGTTTATAACACTATGGTGTCGGACGAGTATGGCTATGATTATGATAACTATCATCCATATCCAGATGGTAGTGAACGGGTAATATATCAATATATTTCACAAGAACGTTTTGAGTTACTAAATGCCATTTTGAATGAAGTTAAAGCGAACCAATAACCTATTTTGCCTAACAAAATAGGTTTTTCTTTTGTTTTGAAAGACGTGGGAATATGTTAAAATAAGATGATAGAAGGTGTGATCATATGAAAATGAAACAAGATGCATATTATGATGTGGTAAGTCTTACAAGTATGGGTTTAAGAATGAGTCCTAATGATGGTAAACTTTTGCATATGGCAAATAGTTTTAGTATCCAAGTCACAAGCGCAGAAAGTAATGTTTTAACACCGTTAGCGAGTTTAGGATTAATGGTAAAAGTCTTGACAAAATTCATCAAAGATAATCCAATGAGTCATCGGATTAAACAGGCTTTAAGACAACGTGGTATATTGTATGATGATAATGACATTGTACAAGACAGTCCGTGGGGATTACGTCATCAAATCAATTTTGTAGAACCAGGAGTTGGTCGAAAGCCACCAGTGGTGTTTAATGACCGGGCGAATGAAGTTGCGAAAACACTGCGGATAGATGATATTGATATGGCGGATTTATTTAATCATAAAGGCGTTAAAATCTTGCATATATCAGGGCTTTTTCTCGCCTTATCAGAACAGACGGCCAAGGTAACACTATCGCTTGTTAAACAAGCGAAAGCATCTGGGACAAAAATATCTTTTGATATCAATTACCGACCATCATTTTGGCTTGATCGCAAGAAACAGTTACAACCTATTTTTCAAGAGATGGTAGGATACAGTGACATTTTATTTGCGAGTGTTTTTGACTGTGAGACCATTTTAGATCAACGTATACACAAAGATGCTCGTTCAGATCAGACCTATTTTAAGGCATTATTTAAATCATTAATGAAAGCGTGTCCCAATCTATCATATATTATTACGAAAGAGCGTATCATTGAAGATGCCAATCATCATGCGTTTGGTGCCTATGCATGGAGAGATAATCAGATGTATCATATTGAGCCATTACCAATCACTGTCGTTGATCGAGTCGGTGGGGGCGATGCTTTTACAGGGGGTATTTTATATGGCTTATTATCTGATATGCCCGTTCATAAACACTTATCATTTGCTTGGGCAATGAGTGTGTTGGCAATGAGTGTTGATACGGATTATGTGATGCCACTAACTGAGCAAGATATCTGGGATATATGGCATAATAATCCGCATATGAAACGCTAAATTTTACACGTTAAAATAAAAAAAATATAAATAAATCGTTTGTCATGAATTGATTAGCTAATAAAGATTATCTGGGGGTAAAATAGAAAGATATTTTATCAATAAATCAGTGGCTTAGTGCTTTTTATTTCGCGCTGTTTATGGTATAGTATTTATGAATATAATGAGGTTGATAATATGGTAAAAACAAATACAGAAATTCGTCGGAAACAACGCGAAGAAGTCATACAAAAATTGTATGAAATTGATATCAATGATGGTGTCAATGACACAGAAATTCAAGATCCTTACGTGAAAACATCGGTTGAGGGTGTCCTTGAACACCGTGATTTTATTGATCGTAAAATCCAAGATAATTTAACCAACTGGAATTTATCCCGGCTAACTTATATTGATAGAGCGATTATTCGCTTTGGGACATATGAATTGATTTACAGTCAGTTACCAAGTGAGATTATCATTAATGAAGCGTTGGTTTTGACACGTAAATACTCGGATGAGGGCAATGATAAAATGGTTGGTTTTACCAATAAAGTTTTAGATAACATACACCACGCAGTGAAGTAGGTGATTTTGTGGAACAAACATATTTAACGGTCACGGCACTAACCAAATATATTAAATATAAATTTGATCATGATTCGCACTTGAAGCATATTTACCTAAAAGGGGAAATATCTAACTTCAAGCACCATTCACGAGGTCATTTTTATTTTACATTGAAAGATGATCGGGCACAGATTAGTGCGATTATGTTTGCCTCAAACTCAAGCAAAGTAACATTTAAGCCAGAAGATGGTATGAGTGTTGAAGTTGAAGGGTATGTTAGTGTGTATGAGGCAAGTGGACAATATCAAGTTTATGTGAATAAATTGACTGAAGCGGGTAAAGGGGATTTATATATTGCCTATGAAAAACTCAAAAAAGCATTACAAGAAAAAGGCTTGTTTGATCAAAAACACAAACAACCTATTCCCCGTTTTCCTAAAACCATAGCAGTTTTAACGAGCCCAACAGGGGCTGCGGTAAGAGATATTATTCATATTGTGAATAGGCGCTATCCGCTTGCGAATATCATTGTTTATCCAACCCTTGTACAAGGGGAATACGCAAAAGATAGTATTGTTACGCAGATCAAAAAAGCCAATCAAGATGGATTGGTTGATGTTATGATACTTGGCCGTGGTGGCGGTAGTATTGAAGACTTATGGCCATTTAATGAAGAAGTTGTGGCGTATGCGATTCATGATAGTAAGATCCCTATTATTTCTAGTGTAGGCCATGAGACAGATTTTACAATTAGTGATTTTGTGGCTGATATGCGGGCACCAACACCAAGTGGTGCGGCTGAGATAGCTGTGCCTAATCAAGTAGACTTATTACAATATTTAAGTCAATTACGAGCTAAAGGTCATCAAAGTATTCGCCACTTGCTCCATGATAAAGAAACGCGCTTAGAGCGTATTACATCTAGTGTATTGTTTCGTGATCCATTGCGTTTAATTGAAACGCAAACAAGACAATTAGAACATTTAGATGAAAAACTGGCGTTATTAAGTCCAACCATGCGCCTGAAGCAATACCGGACTGATTTAACCAATTATAAAGAACGATTGCAAGAACGATTGCGCAATATTATAGACCGTAAAGGTAGTCGCTACGAACTGGCTTTGAACCGCTTAGAACTACTTAACCCTTTATCGATTATGAAAAAAGGGTATAGTGTGACCATGAAAGATGGACACATTGTGAAATCTGTGTCTCCTTTAAAGACAGGTGACACGATAGATGTAAAGTTACAAGATGGAACGGTGACATCGGTTGTTAAAACGATTGAAAGGAATGAGTCATAATGGCAGATCAAAAAGAACAAAGCTTTGAAGAAGCATTAGAACAATTAGAAGCGTTAGTAAAAGAACTTGAAAACGGTGATATTGAACTCAATAAAGCTGTTGAAAAATATAACAAAGGAATGCAGTTATCAAAACATTGTCATACATTATTAGAAAATGCTGAAAAGACAATTGTAAAGATGATGAAAGATGATGAATTAACTGATTTTGAATAACCTGAGGTGATGAACGTGCAACTAGAAGACATCAAAAATCCAGCTTTTTTAAAAACCACTTCCATTAAAGAATGCGAAGCACTGAGTGAACAGATTCGTACATTTTTAATTGAGAATGTTTCTAAAACAGGTGGCCATTTGTCATCAAATTTAGGAGCTGTAGAGCTCACTATTGCATTACATAAAGTGTTTGACAGTCCAAACGATAAAATCTTATTTGATGTTGGACATCAAGCATATACCCATAAAATCCTGACTGGGAGAGCCAAAGCGTTTAATACTTTGCGCCAATATAAAGGGTTGAGTGGGTATTTAAAACGCGATGAGAGTGAACATGACATATTAGAAGCGGGACATAGTTCTACTAGTATCGCAGCAGCGGCTGGGATTGAAGCGAGTAAACAATATTTAAATCAGTCATACAAAGTTATCCCCGTTATTGGTGATGGAGCATTAACCGCAGGAATGGCATTTGAATCCTTAAATTTTTTGGGTGAAAAGGTCAATCAAAATCCTGTCATTGTATTAAATGATAATGAAATGAGTATCAGTCAAAATATTGGTTATATGGCACGTTTATTCAATCAAATCCGTAGTAAAACGGTTTACCGTAAGGTCAAAAGCAAGACAGCGCGTGTTTTACCAAAATTTTTACGCCGATTAACCGGAAAGGTTGAACGAGGCGTTAAGGGATTTATCACAAACAATAACATTTTTGATGATTTTGGGTTTTCATATTATGGACCTATTGATGGGCATAATATGAAAGAATTGATCAAGTATTTTGAAATCGCCAAAAAAGAGACACGTCCCTGTGTAATCCATGTCTTAACCGAAAAAGGGAAAGGCTACAAATATTCTGAAAAAGATCAGATTGGCTTATGGCATGGGGTAGGTCCGTTTGAAATTGAAAGTGGTAACCATAAAAGTGTACACACTCCTAACTATCATAAATGGAGTGATATCATAGGTCATTATATGGAAGATTACGCAAGTAAAGAACCACAGTTTGCGGTTGTTGTACCGGCCATGATTGCCGGTAGCGGCTTATTAAACTTTAAAGAAAAGTTTCCGGATAAATTATATGATGTTGGGATTGCTGAACAGATGGCTGTAACAATGAGTGCTGGATTTGCATTAAGTGGGATAAAAGTATTTACTCCAATTTATTCAACCTTTATGCAACGAGCATATGATCAGGTCAATCATGATGTTGCTAGACAAAACTTAGATGTTGTGTTTGGTATTGATCGTGCTGGTATTGTTGGCGCAGATGGGGAAACTCATCAAGGGGTGTTCGATATTCCATTATTAAGACATATCCCGAACATGACAATTATGCATCCTAAGAATCCAGAAGAAGCGTATGAACAATTAAATTATGCATTTAATACCCACAAAGGACCAATCGCTATACGGTATCCAAGAGGAAAAGCAGTCATGGACTTTACGCAACCCATATCAGCGAAAGAAGCTGATTTAAGTTGGACGGTTGAACACAATGGGAACAAAGCCATTGTGTTGACGTTTGGTGATATGGTGACTGAGTTAACTGACTATGCCAAAGAAACCCATTTAGATATTGAGATTGTCAATGCGCGCGTTATTAAACCACTCGATAAAAAGCAATTAGATGCGTTAATTGATCGTCGTTTACCGATGATTATCTACGAAGAATCTGCTCGACTTGGTGGGTTTGGCAGTAGTATTTTAGAATATTATAATCAAACTGGGAAAAATACAAGTCAAATTACGATTATGGCAATACCTGATACATTTGTCCAACATGGCGATCATGACAATATATTACAAGAACTTAATCTTGATATTGATTCAGTAGTATCAGTTGTTAAGGAGAAAATGCTTGATTAAGAAGGTGAATCTATGCTGACGTATTTATCGGTTAAAAATTTTGCAATTATTGAGAATATTGAAGTACATTTTAATGATGGTATGACAGCCTTAACCGGAGAAACAGGAGCGGGTAAGAGTTTGTTAATTGATGCCATTGGTCTTTTACTAGGTGATCGTGCTTCGACAGATGTTGTGCGGACTGGTGAAGAAAAAGCTGTTGTAGAAGGCATTTTTACTTATGATAATACACTCTTAAATCCGATTCTTGATCAGTTAGATATTGATACTGACAATAATGAATTATTAATCAGACGTCAAATTACGATAACGAATAATAACATTATTAAAGTTAATCATACGACGATTACGTTAAAAGATTTACGCTTGATTACAACAAAATTAGCTGATATTCATACCCAAGAAGATACCTTAAGGTTAATCAATCCAATGACATATCTCGATATAATTGATGGGTTCAATCGCGATAACATTGAAACGAAATTAGCTGATTATCAATCGAAATTAAGCGTATACAAGCAAGAAATTAAAGCGTTAAAACGTCTTGAAAATTCTAATGATGATTTGTTAGAACGACTTGATTTATTACGCTTTCAACAAAAAGAGTTGACACAGGCAAATCTTAAAGAAAATGAAAAAGAAACTTTAGAAGAATCGATTCAAGAGTTAGAAAATTTTGATGATATATTTACCCACTTAAATGAAGCGAACGATAGGTTAACTCAGTCTGGTGCACTAGATCATATCTTTGATGCGAGTAAGCAAATTGAACAGGTAGGAGCATATAATGAGACTTATCAAGAATTGGCATCTCGCGTTCAATCAAGTTACTATGAGTTACAGGATGCACAAGAAACTTTACAACGCATCGTTGAAGAACTTGATTTTGATCCTAAAGAACTCGACACTATGCAAACGAGACTTCATCAACTAGAGACCCTAGAACAAAAGTATCGGAAAAGTATTCCTGAATTGATGGCGTATTTAGACGAAATCTCGTATGACATTGAGAATATAGACCATTATGATGATGTCATTAAAGAACATCAACAAAACGTTAAAAAAGCGTTTATCAGTGCTTATGATGCCGGTTTGTCGTTATCAAATGAGCGGCAAAAGATTGCTAAATACATCGAGCAAAAACTATTAGATATTCTTGCCGATTTAGAATTACCTAAAACAGAATTTAAAATTGATTTCACTCATGAATCACATGATGATCCAATGGATAGTCATATCTTTTTTGATAATGGTATTGATACGGTTGAATTTATGCTGTCAACAAACGTTGGAGAGCCCAAAAAACCACTCAGCAGAAGTGCGAGTGGTGGTGAAATGAGTCGAATTATGCTTGGATTTAAAAATGTTTTAGCAACAAGTTTAGGCTTAAGTTTAATGATTTTTGATGAGATAGATACGGGTGTTAGTGGGTATGTTGCGAATCAAGTAGCGAAAAAAATGAAACAAATCGCAAAAGAGACGCAAGTTATATGTATTACCCATATTCCTCAAGTTGCTGCTATTAGTAAACACCATGTTCATATATCAAAATCAGTTGAACAGAGTCGGACAAAAGCTCATATCAAGACATTAAATGGAGAAGACCGCGTGACTGAAATCGCTCAGATGATTAGTGGCGACAATGTGACTGAGGCTGCACTTGAGACAGCGCGCCAATTATTACAATAAAAAAAGCCTAATTCATTAGGCTTTTAAAATAGACTATACCTGCATTGCGCGGATTAATGTATACACTAATCCAATAACTCCAGATAAGACAAACCCAAGCGCTAAAATAACGATGATTATGCGCCCCCAACGAGTCTTCACAATATTACGTGTGGCTCTTTTTGGTTCTTCTTGTTCTTTCTTTTTCCGTTTTTTACTTTTCGGCATACTGTCACCTCTTATTCTCAAAGATTACTGTGTATCATTATAGTATAAATTATTCAAAAAGGGAAGATATTTTATGAAAAAAACCTATAAAATTATATTTCATATAGATTTAAATGCGTTTTTCGCAAGTTGTGAGATGGCAGAGGATCCAAGTTTACGTGATGTGCCCTTAGGTATTGGCGGAAACCATGAGCGTGGGGTGTTAACAACAGCGAATTATGTCGCCCGTGAATATGGTGTAACCAGTGCTATGCCAGTCTCAGAAGCGAAGAAACGTTGTCCTAATTTAGTGGTGTTACCGGGAAACTTTGATTTGTATCATAAATACAGTGACAAATTCTTTGATTTGCTGTATGAGTATGTTGATGATGTCGAAAAAGGATCAATTGATGAAGGGTATATTGATGTGACAGCCTTAAGTGAAGAGATTCATCCTTTGACACTAGCTAAACAAATTCAAAAAAGATTGTTAGATGAACATCATTTACCTGTTTCAATTGGGATTGCGCCTAATTTGTTTTTGGCGAAGATGGCATCTGATATGAAAAAGCCTCTTGGTATCACGATATTAAGAAAACGAGATGTTAAAGAGAAATTATGGCCGCTTCCGATTAAAGATATGTATGGTATTGGTAAAAAAACATATCCAGATTTAATGAAACTCGGTATTGAAACAATTGGGGATTTAGTGGCTTATAAGGATAAACGGAAACTTAGTATTGTACTGGGCAATCAAATGGAACACTTTATTAACCGAGCAAAAGGGATAGATCATCGTGAGATAGATCCTAACCGACATGTCGAGATGAAAAGTATCGGCAATTCACAAACCTATATGAAGAATCTACAAGCGTATCAAGATATTATTGATAAACTCCAACAATTGACGCGTAAAGTTGTCAATCGCTTACAAAATGATATGAGTGTAGCTAAGACGGTTATGATTCAAGTGAGATATTTTGATTTTACACAAATTACTAGAAGTTATACTATTGAGCGGCATACCGACAACTTTTATGATATTTATGCGGTCGTAGAAAGACTGTATGATGAAAATCAATCTGAGAAACCTGTAAGGTTGTTAGGTGTCAGTGTATCAAACCTCATTGATGCGAAAGATCATATTGAACAACTTAGTATCTATGATTTGAATGATGATTTAACGAAAGATGAACAAGTTTTGAAAATCATAAATAGCATAAATGATTCATATGGTCAAGAGCTCATTCATAAAGGTGCTATAAGGAAAAACACTTCTCGAGAGGATGAAAAATAATTGATATAGTCATTATAATATGGTAAAATTATATAATGATAAGGATATTATACTAACAAACTTTGGGTTGTAAAGATGGAGGAATAGATATGCGAAAAATATTTATTATAATTGGGATGTTTGTGTTATCACTTGGCCTATATGGTTGTCAAGAGGATGGTGAAACGGTAACACCACCATCATTTGTCAGTTTTACTGTCGACAATCAAGTACCAGTAGAAGATGGGGAGTTAGTCACGTTTTTTAAAGAGAAACAAGCAGAAACTTTAATTAAAGTCGAGTTAACCAATCCAGATAATGTATTGATTAAATCGATTGTTATTAATGGATATAATTATCATTCAACACGGTTTACAGATGCCTCTACATCGACCTTAAAAGTTTTTCCAATGAGTGCTGGGACAACCCTTGGTGCAAGCGAATATACTATTGATGAAATTACATATATGGATGGAGAAACCGTAAAATCTGTACGTGGATTTGACAATAATGCGTTTAAACTTTATGTGTATAAAGATGAACCAACGATTACGCGTGAAAATTATTCGGTTTCACAAAACAGTATCAGTATTGATTTTGATATTACTGATATAGACGATGTAATCTTAGAAGATTCCCTAAAAGCGAAATTATTCTCAGGGGATACATTAATTGAAGAAAAAACATTAACCAAAGGACTGGTCACAGTTCTCTTTGAAGATTTAAAGGCCAACAGCCAATATGAACTAAAAGTACAATCATCATATAACCTTGACAATAATCAAGGAACTCAAAGCAATGTCGTGATGTATACAGGAACCTTTGAAACAGTTGCGACAGGGTTACCAAGCGCGAGTATCGCGAACCTTGACGTTGAAGATACAACCATCACGTTTGATGTAGCGATTCAAGATGATGACAATGTCATTGTCGATGGTGGGTTAGTCGTTGCTGTTTATGATGACGAAGATACGCTGTTTGATACGGTTGGATTAACCGGATCTACAACAGGTGTTACGATTGATGGTTTACTGAATGATACAGACTATGAAGTCCGCATTATGGCTGATTATGACTTACGTGATGGACAAGGTGTATTAACTAATAAAGTTTTAGCGAAAACATCATTTGTGACCGCACCACAGGCCGTTCCGCAACCGAACTTAAGCAATTTAATTGTCGCAGAAAATACGATAGATTTTGATATAGTACTAGATGATCCCAACAATTTAGTATTCGAAGAATCCTTAACAGCAAATCTTTATTTTGGAGAGACACCTGCAGGCACAGTTGATGTGATTGATTATCGTGTCGGGTTTGATGTTGTGAATGTCTTTGCCAATACGGAGTTTACGATTGAAATTGTCGGTAATTATGACTTAAATGATGGCAATGGTATTCAAACAAATGAAATTATTTATACTGAAACCTTCTCAACATTAGAAAAATCAGCCCCTACAATCACAGTGAATAATACACTTGTGACACAAGGGTATGTCACGTTAAACTTTGAAGTTGATGATCCAAATGACACAATTACGAATAATGCTATGGTAGCTAATTTGTACGAAGATGATACCTTAGTTAAAACCATTCAGTTTAATCCAAATGCAACACAAATCATTTTTGATTATGCGACTGTTTATACAGAACAATATTATGTTGAAATCTTAGCTGATTATAATTTAAGTGATAATACAGGGCTTAAAACAAATCAAAAGCTATACCGAGGTATTATTGTCACTGGTGAGAAAAAAGCACCTGTTGCTGAATTTAGTAATATTTCAAGTGATACGTCATCGATTGATATGACGGTTACTGTTATCGATGCAGATAGTACAATAGAAGCCAATACCTTATTCTTAGATATTTATGTAGATGGAAGTTTACAAAGTAGTGAACCTTTGGTTGTTGGTGAGAACACACTATCAATTGGCTCATTATTATCAAACAACCAATATGAGTTTAACGTCAGAACCAATTATGATTTAGCTGATTCAAGTGGCGTTATGGTGGATCAAATATTAAATACAACAACATTCAATACAAAAGCTAAAACATTGCCTACTGGTGCTATTAGTGAAACAATAGACCGTGATACGACATCATTCACATTTGATTATTTAATTGATGATCCAAACAATGTGATTGTAACAGATAGCATCTTAGTTGAATTAATCTTAGATGGAGAAGTAAAACAAACCCTTACGCCATCCACATTAGAAGAATACGACTTAACGTTTACAGGGTTACTGTCTAATACGCAATATACCATTAAACTGTATGTCGATTATGATTTAAATGATGGAAATGGTGTTATAAGCAAGGTTCTTATTGCAGAAGTTAGCCCTAAGACAAACGCCAAAAGTGCACCAACAGCGACCATCGAATATTTAGATGTGACCTTTGATGAGACAAATAATGTCTTTAATGTTGAATTAGGAACAAAAGTATCAGATCCAGACAATGTGATTACTGGTGGCTTAGAAGCACAATTGATTTTAAATGATGTGGTACAAGCAACAGAACCATTGAGTATTGGAAACAACTCTAATTTAACTTTTGGCGATATTAATTTATTAACAAACCAACGCTATTTCATTCAAATTGTGTCAAATTATGACTTGAATGATGAAGCGACAATTAAAACTGCTGACGTGATTACTAGAGACACCTTTATTACATCAGCATTAGATGCACCAGATGCCGTTATTGATAATATCGTTGTGAGTAACAATTCAGTTACCTTTGATGTGACAATTACTGATTCAGAAGAAGTCATCACATCAAACTTAGAAGCAATGATTTATCAAGACAATACACTCGTTGATTCAAAAACGATTACCGTAGGATTGAATGAAGATGTGACATTTACAGGACTTACCTCATCCTCTGATTATGTCATTATGGTTGAAACAGATTACAACTTAAATGATGATGACGGTGAACAGACTGATCAATTGCTTGAAGCGATTGATATCACTACAGAAACAAATGCATTACCAATAGCTAGCTTATCAAATATTGAGACGTCTCACGATACACTTGATGTGACCGTAACATATACGGATATTGATGGTGTCATTACAGGTAATCGCTCTGTCTCAATTTATGATGAAGCAAATACACTGATTGATACAAAAGCACTTTCTACCAATACGGAAACAGTTCAGTTCACAGGATTGCTCAGCGATCAAACATACACCA